>CAZGUB010000089.1:0-5494 GCA_964528935.1 uncultured Flavobacteriaceae bacterium
TGGCTGTTACTTTAAAAAAAATAAACCCCCAAAGTGGGGGTTTTCGTTGTTCTATGGCGGAGAGACAGGCTCTCGAACCTTATATTGTAACAACCTATTCTCACCTCACCAAATATAACAAAATATCTAATAAATATAGGCTTTAAGAGTAATCTTATCTAACATAATTTTATGTATAAATATGCATGATATTGCAATAAAACTTTACTCTAGTGGGTGGTGTGAAATAAGTGGTAGTCTACACAAGTACTTTAATGACGGAAAACACAACTTTAACCAGTTTAATAAAAGAGATCTATTTAGCACTATTCATACACTTGGAAAAGAACTTGATTTAGATCTATTACAGTTTAAAATTAGTGGAATCGAATTTGGAGTGAATATACTGCCTCCTATATCTAGTCGAGAGATTATTGATTACTCTCTAATGTATAAAGGGAGACCCTTTGAAAGTAAATACCATAACGATGAAGTGAATTATAAGCAAGTTGAACTATGTCAATATAAGGTAAAACTCTATGACAAAAGGTTACACTATGAAGCTCAAGGCTATGAAGTAGGGAATAGCCTCTAATTAATGCCTGGGATAATGTTCTGCTCTTTGATCCAACAATAAACAAGAATGTTAAAGAAGAAAAGAAATTAAAATACAACAACATTAAATTCTGGAACGACATCTCTAAGAAGAATAAAAGAAGCTATGGATATCATCTTAAGAAACTAAAAGAAATAACTGATAACTACTCCTGCGGCATACAAGCCCAGACAAGGGATATCATGATAGAGAGACTTGATGCCTTGGTGTAGATAATCATACTATATATAAAGGCTAAAAAAAGACTAATCTCCCATTATCATCTCTACTTTAGAGATGTTTTGTTATTAAAATTGTTTCATTAAAATCAAACAATCATATAAAATGATTTTAATAATAAAACCCAACCCCTTTTTGCAAACATTATGCAAAAAGAGGTTAGGTATATTCATTAATATCCAGGATTTTGTTCAAGTTCAGAATTTGAATCCAATTCTTGTTCAGGAATTGGGAATAAAACATGATGGGGCTTAGCATTTGATTTACCTCTTGCTATAGCTCCACTTATAAAACTTCCATGACGAATAAGAGATCTTCTTCTATGTCCCTCAGCATGAAATTCCCAACCCCTCTCAACAAGGATTTGATCTCTTAGAGATTCTTTGGTTGGAAAATCAGCTAGATTATAATTTGGCGCATTCGATCTTGATCTAACTTGATTCAAAAGGTCAATAGATTCTTGGTTAGGGCCACTGATTTCATTTAATGCTTCGGCTCTGTTAACTAAAACCTCGGCATATCTTAGAATCGGCATATCATTACCATGACGAGGGCCTAAACCATTCGGGTCGGGTGTAAATTTAACTGGTCTAGGATATTTCTTCTCAACACCAACAGTAATGGGGTCGTTCATTAAATCTATAAGCTGACCACTTTTGTTAATATATTTTTTTAGAATCCAACCGTACTTTCCGTTTGGTGGATCATATTCATTCGCCCTTTGATCGTTTGGGTGAAATGAATTAACAAACCATCTCCAAAGTTGAAATTGTGCTCCATAATTAACTTGCCCTGTTTGATAACCAACTGGATAGGCGTGAGGAGTATAATTCCAAGCTAAAGCTTGTATTGGGGCAGTTGCTAATGAGCCAAAAACAAAAATCATCTCCCTATTACCCTCATTTTCAACTGAAAAAACTCCCTCTACATTTGGAAATAAACTATGATAATTGAGGTCAATAACTTGTTTATTGGTATCGGCAGCTTTTTGCCATTGCTTTGTATCCAGATAGAAGCGTCCAAGCAGTGTAAGTGCAGCTGATTTAGTTGCCTTTCCATAAACCTCTGGTTCTACGGGAAGATTTTGAGCAGCGGCTATTAATTCACTCTCTATAAATGCTCTAGTCTCATCATCACTTGCTCTGGCGGGAGTCAGGTTTAATTCTCCCGATGTAATCAATGGTAATCTGCCAAAAAAGTCATAAAGAATCACATAATTGTATGCTCTTAAGAACGTTGCTTCTGCTTTAAGAGAGGCTACCTTAGAAGGTGAAAGAGAGGTTACATTATCAATATTATCCAGAATTGCGTTTGTTACACCAATAGCAGAATAACGATCCCTCCATGTATCCCTGAAATAGTTATTACTCGCATTCCAATTAAATTCTGCAAATGTAGCTGCAGGTGCTGCATACCCACCGCCTCTTTCCAGCATTAAATCAGATGTCCATTCCCCGTAGGTAAACCATTCTTCCCTGTAATCAGGTCTTGATTTTCTATATGCAGCAGTTAAAGTAGCATTGATTCCACTTTCGCTAGCTAAAAATGCATCTGGTGCATATTGAGTAAATACTTCTTCCTCAAGGAAATCCGAACAAGAAAAAGTAATTAAACCAATTAATATTAAAATATAATTTTTCATTTTATCCTTTTTAAAAGTTTAACTTACAACCTATTCTTATTACCCTTGCTAAAGGATAATTTGCAAAATCAGCTCTTGAAACGCCTGTTCCATCTGAATTTCCGTCAGGATCAAATCCTATATAGTCTGGTGCAATTGTTAAAAGATTCTCACCTGAAATGTATACATTTCCTGATTTGATAAAATCAATACTGTTAATTGGTAAATTATAATTTAAAGTAATATTCTTAATTCGCATAAATGATGCGTCTTGAACTGTGTAAGTATTTACCTTATTTGTACCATCAGAATATGAGGTGTAATTAACTCCAGAAGGATAAACAGCATCAGTATTTGATGTTGTCCAACGATCCAAGTAATGCATAGCTAAATGATTTCTTTCTTTATTAATAGGATATAAAGACTCTGCAGCTAGGTTACTAAAGTTCTCAATTCCTTGAACACCTTGAATATAGATTTCTAAACTAAAATCCTTGTATCCAAACCTATTAGTAATCCCGTATGTGAAATCTGCAAAAGGATCGCCAAGAATTACACGATCTGCACCATCAATTTTCTTATCTCCATTTTGATCTACAAAAATTGGATGACCCGGTAATGCGTTAGGTTGTGCTGAGTTAGCAATATCATCTCCCTGTTGAAAGATACCATTTAATTCATAACCATAAAATGATAAAATTGGAGAACCAACTTGCGTAATTCTATAGTTTCCAGAAAAACTAAAACCTCCAGAAATTACATTAGCGGCAAAAGAAGGTAATTCAACCACTTCATTTTTTAGGAAAGACATCACAATATCTGTATCCCATGTCCACTCCTTATCAACATTTCTTGAACTAAAAGAAAAATCAAATCCAGAGTTTTTTACTTGTCCAAAATTGGTTCTAACAAACTGGAAACCGGTTGTAAGAGGGAGAGGCTGCTGAAATAGCTGATCGAAAGTATTTCTATCAAAATAGTCAATACTACCAGAGAATCTGTTATTTGCTAATGAAAAATCTATTCCTATATTGGTTTCTTTGGTAGTTTCCCATTTCAGATCTTGATTCGCAATTCGGGCAGGAACTGCACCAGAAACTGTTGTTCCACCAATTATGGCATTACTTCCAGCTTCAAAAGTAGTTATTGTCTCAAAGTTTTGGATCCCTTGATTACCAATTTCTCCATAACCTACCCTCAATTTTAATTCACTTAATAACTCTATATTTTCCATAAAAGGTTCAGAGGATAATTTCCAACCCACAGAGGCTGATGGAAATGTAGCATACTTATTTTTTTCAGAAAATCTTGATGTACCATCTCTTCTGACCGATGCTGTCACAAGATACTTATCTTTAAATGAGTAATTAATCCTGGCTAAATAAGATTGAAGTGTATTTTTAAATTTTCCTGACTCAGCATTTAAGGTCTCATTGTTTCCACTTTGTTGAAGATTCGTTGTTGTAACATGAGATAGCATATCTGATGCAACTGATTGGTGATGTCTGGTGGTATTACTTTCAAATGTAATACCCGTCAATAATTTTAGGCTATGGTCACCAAATTCTTTTTCGTAATCTACAAGGTATTCTGCGATCCAATAATTAGATTCATCATTTCTAATAGTAGATCTACCATTGACTCCCCTACCAACTTGGAATTTATCATTTTCATACAAATCCCTTCTTGCATCAGAAATGTTAGTCCCAAATCTTGCTGTTGCAGTCAGACCATCAATGATTCTGTAATCAATAGAACCGGTAGCATAAATTCTATTGGTTGAGACTTGCTGATCCCATCCTTGCAAAATTGCTTCAGGGTTTTCAATTGCTACTAAAGGATTCACGTCATAATATCCTTCACTATTTACCTCTGGTCCAATTGTAGGGTCGAATAATAAAGCAGATGCAAGCAATCCAACATTTTCGTTTGTACCCCTACCCATTTTAACATTGTCAATTTGGGATCTGTTGATACTAAGGTTCAAATTAATATTTAATCTTTCATTGGGTGTTAAACCATAATTAATTCTGGCATTATATTTTTTTTCGCCACTTTCTCTAATAACACCCTCATTATTAAGGTAGTTAAGAGAAACATAATAATTAGATGTGTCTGACCCACCAGACATCGTTACTTGATGGTTTTGAATCATTGAATTTCTAAAAATAATATCTTGCCAATCGTAACCTTCGCCCATAGCTGATATTTCGGTTGGAGTTGATAGAATATCTCCGCCACCTTCTACATTGATATCACTTAATACTTGGAGATATTCTCCTCCATTAAGCATATCAACTCTTTCATTTACCACTTGAAAACCAAAATAGTTCTCGTATGAAACTGCCATTTCTCCACTTTTACCTCTTTTTGTTGTAATAAGGACTACACCATTGGCAGCTCTTGATCCATATATGGCAGAGGCTGAGGCATCTTTTAACACTTCTATAGATTCAATATCATCGGGACTGAGGGCGGTGAGTGAGCCACCAGGTAATCCGTCAATAACAACAAGAACAGCGTTGCTTGCATTGATTGATCCAGCCCCTCTAATTTTGATGTCAATAGCACCTCCGGGAGCAGAGTCACTTTGGCTTATATGAACACCAGATGCTTTACCATTAAGTAATTGAAGAGCATTGGTGTTGGCTCCTTTAACAAAATCCTCACTCTTAACTTGAACAATTGAACCTGTTAAGTCTCTTTTTTGTTGAGAACCATATCCGGTAATAACTATTTCGTCAAGTTCATTGTCAGATTTTAAATTGAAATTAAAATCATTTGAATCACTAACAGAAACCTCAAGAGTTTTATATCCAACAAACGAAATTATTAATGAAGCATTTTCATCACTAACTTGGATTGAGTAATTACCATCGAAATCAGTAACGACTCCATTGGTAGTGTTTTTTTCAACTATTGTAGCACCCGGCAGGGGGACTCCCTGCTCATCAGAAATCGATCCAGTTAACTGAACTTGTCCAATGGCAGTGAATTGAAACAATAGAATGAAAAGTCCGCTTAAAAAGTTTTTTTTCATATTTGTTTAGGTTAATATA
>CAZGUB010000090.1:0-5476 GCA_964528935.1 uncultured Flavobacteriaceae bacterium
GTCCCATTGTTCTTTGAATCGGAATCCCAATCCTCCACCGTATCGATAGGCTTCAAATAGGATACCGTTTTCGAGGGGAGAACTGAAATTTGAGGTGTAATCGATAAAGTACTGATTGGGGTTGTTATTTTTCCAAACTTTTACTTTTAGGTTTTCATTGATGGCGAGTTGTCTTTTGTCTTTTTGGGTGAGGTTGAAGTGTTCTTGTTTGGCGACAAATCCACCATATACATCTCCGGACTCGATGATGTCAAATTCTTTGAATAAAACAGTTCCCTGTCCATCTTTGAGGTTCCAAAAATCTACCCCTACTTCTTCTATGCGAGTTCTGGTCCAAGGGCCCCAAATGCCGTAGTGGTGGTAGTGGTCGGGTGCTTGAATACGAGT
This sequence comes from uncultured Flavobacteriaceae bacterium, assembly GCA_964528935.1. GTDB lineage: Bacteria > Bacteroidota > Bacteroidia > Flavobacteriales > Flavobacteriaceae > UBA8316. Next base: position 388 of record CAZGUB010000090.1, read on the forward strand.
AAGTGTATCTCCTTTGGGTGAGAGCACCGGATGTATGTAGCCGGATTTTTTGTAGCGTTCATCAATCCCTTCGGGCGGGTATTTCATTTCGTAACGATAAGAAATCAAACCTTGCTCATCCGCTTTGAAATCCAAGTTACCATCAGATTTTGAATGGCTGATGGCAGGGGGTGTAGTTGCCTTTTCCGGAGTTTCTTTCTTTACAGGTTTTTTTACCAGACAGTATTGAGTGGTTTTTTCTCCATTGCTATTGTGTGTGAACCAGATTGTAGGGGTCTTTCCTTTTTGTATTTGATAAGGAATTTGTACTTCAGGATTTGATTGTTTGACCAGGATCAATCCTTTTTCGGTAGCTTCAACCACTTGATTTTCGAGAGGATATTGAACAAGATTTTCTACAGTAAGCAGGTTGTTATCGGTCAGTTCAAAGCACATCAATTCGTTATTGTCTGCCAATCCGCTACATGACAAAAACAACAGCACTAGTATGGTATAGTATTTCATCTGTTTAAAATTATGTAGGTTGTTGGTAATGAGAGTTTAATGATGTCGGTGGGTGTTGGTCTTTTCCGTGTTAAATGACCATTATGGGCTTTCATATTCTATGATTTATTTTCAGATTTGTTGGTGTAGAACCCGGGATCCCCTTTCATAAGGATGGGCAACAAGGAATCTACTATTTTTGGTTTATCGCTTACAATATTAACATTTTCTTGCGGATCTTTAAAGTGATCGTACAATTCAATATTGTGTTTTCCTTCCCAAAAATGTCTTGTTATGCGATAGCGATCGGTTCTCATGGAAAATCCCTGATTCCAGTAGCTATAAGCGCGTTGATTTTTTTGGGTCGATGGGTTGTCCAATAGTTCTACCAGACTTTTACCGTCCAAGGGGTAGGGTGGGGCTATCCCACACAGCTCCATCAGGGTGGGATAAATGTCTACACTTTCCACAATGGTGTTAATTGGATATGATGTATTTTTTTTACCGGGTATTTTAATCATCAATACGCTTTTGAGAGCGGTTTCAAAAAGGGTGTGTTTTCCCCATTTTCGGTCATTGCCCAAGTGCCAGCCATGATCTCCCCACAGAACTACTATTGTATTTTGATCCAATTCTAGGGATTTTAGTTTCGACAGAAGTTTACCGATCAGGTGGTCGGTATAGCTGACTGCCGCATAGTAACCATGGATGAGTTTTTGGGCATAGGTATCGGATACCGGTTTTTGATAGGTGGGTTTTTCATCGGACAGTTTGTAATTGTAAAACTCCCCCATGCTCCCTAGGGATTTACTATTAATATTTTTGGGTAAAAAGGGGTCTTTGGGCAATGGGATGTTTTCTCTTTGGTAGCGATCCCAATATTTTTTTGGTGCGTTGAAAGGAAGATGGGGTTTGAAAAAACCTACACCTAAAAAAAAGGTTTGGTTGTTTTTTTTCAATTTTTCCAATTCAGCCATGGCGCTTCTCAGAATTAAACCGTCGGGGTATCCATCGTCATCTACTTCACCTATTTCATAGGGTTTTGCTAAATTTTTAAGGCTCTGGCGGTTTTCGCCATTGGCATAAGCAAAGAAAGCATTCCATCCGGTTTTCCATATTCCGGGGTCGAAGACAAACCGATCCCAACTGTGGGGCATTTCTTTGACGTCTGATGGAATCTCGTTATAGCCGTAGACCAAGCCGTCGACACTATGGCTGAGTTTTCCAATTCCCACGGTGGTGTACCCGTTTCTTTTGAGATGGTGTACAAAAGATTCAGGTTTTTGACTTTCGGGAGCCGGTGCCATTTCTTCGTAAAAAACTTGGTTTTTGAGGTGAATGGCTTTTGAAGGTCGCAAGCCGGTCATCAAGCTGTAGCGAGAGGCGCCACAGGTGGGAACCTGAACATAGTGTCTGGTAAATAAATATCCTTCACCAGCCAGCTGGTCCATGTGGGGTGTTTTGATAATCGGGTTGCCGTAGACCTCTAATTCGGGTCTCAAGTCATCTACTGCGATAAAAAGTATATTGGGTTTGTCGTATTTATCGGCATCGTTTTTTGGTAAACATGCGAAAAGGGTCAACAATGAAAAAATCAAAAAAACAGACTTGTTCTTGCTCATCAAATCAATAATGGTTATTTTAGTGTGCGCACACGATAAACTTACACAATTTATCTCAAATACCGAATTGATTTTTTCGAATTAATATTTCAATATTTTTTTGTAACCTTGGTTAAACCAAATATTGTCCAATGAAAAAAATTTTCTTTGCCCTTTTACTCTTTAGTAGTATTGTTTTTTCACAAAAATTACCGGATTTTGAATTGACCGATGAATGGCTCAATAAGATCGAGTCAATGATTCCCGAACAAAATGGGTTTGCCCAAAAAAAGAAAAAGGAATTATTGATTTTTTCATTGCACACCGGATTTAAACATTGGACGATTCCACACACCGAGGCGGTGATGAAATTGATTGCCGAAAAATCTGGAAATTTCAATGTTACATTGACCAAAGACATTAGTTTTTTTGAAAAAAACAGACTGAAAGCTTTCGATGTCGTTTTGCTCAACAACAACTGCTCTGTGGGTCCCAGAAGGGATATGTTTTGGGATGTTCTCAACGAAGATCCTTCTTTAAGTGAAGCGCGAAAATTAGAAAAAGCCCAACAATTGGAACGCAATTTGATCAACTTTGTTCGGATAGGAAATGGTTTGGTGCTGATGCATGGCGGGATTGTAATGCAAAACAATTCATTAGAATTTAGTGAAATGGCAGGAGGAAGTTTTGACTACCATCCCCAGCAACAGGAACTCCACCTGAGGCTGGCAGACCCAGACCACCCCTTGGTTGCCGACTTCGACCCCGAGGGATTTAGCCACATCGATGAGCCCTATTTTTTTAAAAATGCTTATTTCCGTTACAACTTCAAGCCACTGTTGTACGTGGAACTGGACAAAATTCAGATGAAGCGAAAACGTCCCAGCGATGCTATAAAATACGTATCATGGATCAAGCGATATGGCAAGGGCAGGGTGTTTTATTCTTCCCCTTCGCATAACGCTCAAAGTATGGAAAATCCTCAACTGCTGGCCTTTTTCAACAAAGGATTGAACTATGCCGCTGGATTATTCAAATGCGATGATGCCCCCATGGGATTGCCAAACAAATAAATATTCACAATTCGAGTGGATCGACCAAAACCGTACCTATGAAAAATCTATTCTTACTTCTTCTTTCGATAAGTTATACCTCTTTGATCGGGCAACAATACACATCTGATTTGTATATCAGTCAAAAGGACACCTTGCCCTACAGAATTTTATTGCCCAAAGATTTTGATGCCAAAAAGTCCTACCCTCTATTGTTGGTGCTTCACGGAGCGGGAGAAAGAGGCAACGACAACGAGGCTCAATTGGTACATGGGAGCTATCTTTTTGTATCAGAGAAATTCAGAGACCAGCATCCTGCCATTGTTGTTTTTCCCCAATGCCCAACCGATTCATTTTGGGCAAAAATAAAAGTAGAAAATAAAGATGAAGGGGGATATGAATTTACTTTTTCATCGGTTTTGCCCGAAAATCGGCAATTGGAAATTGTAGAAGAGCTCTTGAATTTTCTTCATAAAAAATACAGGATTGACGCCAACCGCAGGTATGTGGGAGGCCTGTCCATGGGGGGAATGGGAACCTTTGAATTGGTAAGCAGAAATCCGGACTATTTTGCGGCCGCCTTTCCAATTTGTGGGGGAGGAAACCCTGCTTGGGCCTCTCTTTTGAGCAAAACCCCCCTATGGATTTTTCATGGAGAAAAAGACCAAGTAGTGCCGGTAGAGTACTCCAAAGTAATGTACCGCGCCTTAAAAGAAATAAATGCGCCTGTAAAACTGACCCTCTACCCCGAGGTAAATCACGACAGTTGGAACAATGCTTTTGCAGATCCAAATTTGATGCATTGGCTTTTTTCTTACACCAAAAAATAAATTTTCTCACCCAATACTCATTTTAAAAAACTAAATCACAATTATGCTTACTCCAGATGAAAAACAATTTTTAGACGACAACGGCTATCTGAATTTGGGCATACTGTTGACAAAAGAAGAAGTTCAAAAGATTAATGACCGTCTGGACGAATTGAAAAAAGAAGAAGGCGAAAATGCCGGAAAGGAGCTGGTAGATTCCAAGTACATTCGTCATCCCAAAGAAGAAGGAGCAGACCGTTTGGCTGATTTGGTCAACAAAGGCGATGTGTTCGATGTCTTTTATACTCACCCCAGAGTTTTGGCCGGTATTGAAGGGGTTTTGGGCAGTTCCTACAAATTGTCTTCCCTGAATTACAGGGCTGCAAAACCAGGAAAAGGTCTTCAAAAGCTACATGTGGACTGGGGCAACACGGTCGTCAACGCCGAATTCAAGGTATGTAACAGCATCTGGTTGTTGGATGATTTTACAACAGAAAATGGCTCTACCCGTATTGTTCCAAAATCACATAAACATGATCAATTGCCGGATGAGGCTTTGGAAGACCCTTTTGCGGAGCACCCCGACGAAATTCGAATCCTAGCACCCGCAGGCTCTGTATTTATTTTCAATTCCCATGTTTGGCACGGAGGAACAACCAACCTCACCCAAGCCGACCGACGGAGTATTCACAGTTATTTTTGTTCACGAGATCAGTCGCAACAAGTCGATCAGAAAAGATACATCAAGCAATCTACAGCCGACAGAATAGGAGCCAAAGGAAGACGAGTCCTCGATGTTTGATGAATACTCAACCTAACAAATCCAAAAGCCCAAAAGGATGAAGAATAAAATAATCGTGCTGAACGAGCCAGGTATTTTTGAGCAAAAAGAGCGGCTTATCGATTCCGGTTTGTCGGAGGGGGAAGCTTTGGTGAAAATTAAAAAAATTGGAGTTTGTGGTACAGATTATCATGCCTACCGAGGTCAACAACCTTTTTTTTCCTACCCCAGGGTACTGGGTCACGAATTGGGGGCCGAAATTTTGGAACTGGGATCGGCTTCAGATTGTTTACAAGCGGGCGACCGTGTGTCCATAGAGCCTTACTTGAATTGTGGTCATTGCCAGCCCTGCAGGCACAATAA
>CAZGUB010000091.1:0-5441 GCA_964528935.1 uncultured Flavobacteriaceae bacterium
CAACACTCCCGCGATCGCATCGTGTGCTCTTACTTTAGAAATATTTTTTTCCATTTATGTCTGTTTTATTAAGTTAATTAAATATACCTTATTTTCAATAAATAAAAGAAAAAACCGCTACACTATAACAGTATAACGGTTATATTATTATAAGTTGCTCCCCCTGTTATTCAAAGGTGCAGCACAAAGGATTATTTCGAAACCTTAAAATTAGTATTGTCTGAATTAAATAAAATGGAATCAACATGACCCATCAAGCTGCGGTCATCTGAGATGAAGTGCGCGTGAAGAAAACTATCGGGGGTTAATCCCTGATAAATCTAACAGAAGTGAGAAATAAGTAGATTTTTGTCTGACTCATACTACCAAATGTCATAGGAGTCCTCCTATTCTCAAATTAAACCTGGAAAATGAAATGATCTGATCTGTTCATAGTCAGATCTTATTTCATTCATAGATTGCTGGTTTATTTTTTTTATGATTTCTCTTGCTAATTTTTTTGCTTCGGAATCCGAATAAAATAAATCGTGTGAGATTATGTATTTCTTAGGTATACTAATATCGAATTTTAAGGCTAGTTCGAATAACATACTAGGTACTCGGTTTGATTTCCGACGATTTATACTCGGACTGATAGGGGCTAGATTCTCAATTATATTGCCAGGCCCACCTAAATCTGCAGGTACGATATGATCAATATCTATTATATGTTCATTTATTTTGATCTTGTATTGATGATAAATTTTCTCTCTAAGCTTCGTGGGTATGTGCTGGGTTAAATTTGAAGTATTTGTTTGAATCTTAAGTTCGAAATCATCTTCAAGATAGTACCAAGAGGATTGTTTTAGAAATCTTTCTTCTAAAGGGTATGAGACATCAAACTGTAAAACATTTTTTAATTTATATTCAAGAATATGATAAACCGTATTTGGTTTTATATCCTTTGAGTATAATCGGAATTTGGATATCCAGTAATCGTTATCATCTACATTTGAATAGTTAAGACAGTACCCTACAAAATCAGCGAAATCATTAAACTCTTCTCTTTTGATTTCATGAACTGATCCTTTTGCAAAAATTGCATACCCGTTTTGAGCTATGTAGATAATGTCTCCTACTCCGATTTTAAAACCTGAGGGTCGTTTATCTCGAGCAACTTCACACAACCAACCATCCTTTACTTGGTAATCAACATTACCCCTTTTTACTAAATGTTTTTTTAGGTCTTTAACTTCCATTCCTGACTTATGTTTTCTTACCAATCGTCATCGTCATCATCTTCAAAAATGAATTCAATTTCGTGATTTTCAGAAATTCTAAAATCAGCCCAACCAGAATTACCTGAATTACTGTCGGTGAAACTTACGTCCAACTGAATTTCTCCAAAAACATTAATTAAAATTTTTATTATTTCATCTGTTATTTGTGAAGTATCTCCATTGAGGGTATACTGTTCATTAGATGATAATAGATCAAGTAAAAATTCTTGTCCCTTTACATCAGATGTGGAGAAATATACATCCTTCGAATCAATAAAATAAATTTTATTATTTTCAGATTTAAAAGGGATAGAGTATTGTTTTAATGTTTTTTCTTTTTCAGAATCATATTCTGTCCAAGTATTAGTAACTACACAAACTGAAATAGTGCTCATTTTTTAATTTTTTATGAATTAATACATTTTTTAAAAATATTTCAATCATCGATACATTTTTCCATAAACTCCGTTTGATAAATCATTCCCATCCTTTCCACATGAAAAAAAAATTGACAGAAACAATATAATGGTAATTTTCCTCAAACTATTTTTTTATTCAACAACTAAATATAAAACAAATGTCAAATGGTTGCAACTCTCGAAATTGAAATCTTCGAATTTCTCTATTAAGTTGCAACCACATTTTTACTCCAGAGATTAAGTCTATTATATTGGCAGCCAATGTTTTAAAAAGTAGTCAAAATAAAAAAGAGGTCAAAAATGACCTCTTGTCTATGATGGCTCCTCCTCTTGGGCTCGAACCAAGGACCCTCTGATTAACAGTCAGATGCTCTAACCAACTGAGCTAAGGAGGAAAAAGGTCTGCAAATATAAAAAAGTTTTGACCAAAACAAGACTTTATTTTTGATGAATTCAAAAGGGATTTTTTACATCATTCTTAGATTTTCTCAACTTCCAAATAATGCCGATTTCACCCTATGGATCATTCATCTCTCCATTGGGCTATTCCCGATACCCTTGACGTGCAAATAATAGAACAAAAAAAATCGAAAAAAAACTCCTTAAAATTGAATAGGCTTAAATGGGGAGGGAATCCCTTGGATCATTTGTGGGACTTTGCCTAACAGGCTTTTGCCCGATCTAAAGTTAAATTCCCCGATCTTGGGCAATGCTCATATCGCTCTATTCTTAGGCTTTTTATTGGGAATCCTTCCAAAATTTCCCGAACCATCGTAGTCCATCGTATCGGTCTCAATCTTGGAAGAGGTACTGTTTTTGGCTTCCCGACGGTTGAAAAAAACACCCAATACAAAAAGAGTAAAAACCAGCAGGCCCAAAATAAAAATCACAGGAGAACCCATCACTTCGACATCAACTTTATGTATCCCCCAGCAGCCAGAATAGAGGGAACCCAGATCCCTACATATAAACCCTCTTGCTGCTGCCCATTGAACCACAAATAAACAGAAAACAAAAAACTTATTAAGGCAGCAGTCAGAATAAAAAAATCAGATTTTTTCATTACTCCTCAGACGAATGATTTCTATAAAATTCCTCATCCGATTCAATCCAATCAAAATCGCTGCTGACCTGCTCGGTCATGGGGTTGTAAAACACCTCCATATACTTCAATCGTCCGATGTCCTTTACCTTGACCTGGGCCACAAAGGTATGGTAATGAAATTTGTCAAAGGGACTCAAAAAAGTTTCGTAAGAATCCCAAATGATATTGCGCGTATATTCTACATTCGCATAATTGCTCCCCACAAAAGATCGTATGGCCTTATTGATTTCTACCACATTCACCGGAATAATTTCGTCTTCTCTAAGATTCTTACTTTCCATCACATCAAGAAACCCCTGATGCTCGGCAATAAAATTTTCCAAACCGGGCTTTTGATCTTGGTTGGAAATTCCCAATGCAATCAAATTCGGTAAGTTTTTCTTCTTATCCGCCCCATCGTCCAATAGATAAAACTCTTCGTCCTCGGCAATCCATTCAAAATTTCCACTCACCTTTTGGGTAAAAGGATTGTAATGAACTTCAACGTATTTCAAACGATCGATATCTTTGACCTTGACTTGCGCAATAAAAGTATGGGAGTGGTGTCGGGACGATGGACTCAAAAAAGTTTCGTAAGAATCCCAGATCACATTTCTGGTGTATTCCACCACCTCAGGATACCGCTCTTCCACAAAAAACCGGATCTTCTTGTTGATCTCTCGAATGTTGATGGGTGTAATTTCCCCTTCTTCATTTTCTTCAAAACTCTGGTGTTCTTCGATAAAATCTTCGATAATGACTTTTTGAATCTGGGCCGACACCAATACCGAACTCAGCAGGGCAATACCCAAGACCCTAGTGAAAAAACTAAATTTCATAATGATACTTTTAATTTATAAATATAGTAAATATGAAATACCTAAAACATTGTCTCTACTCAATCCGACAAGAAACGAAACAAATCATTGCCATTGGCATAGATCACCAAGGCCAACAACAAGAAGAATCCAACCATCTGGGCATACTCCATAAACTTATCGTTGGGCTTGTTTCCGGTCACCATTTCGTAGAGCAGAAACATAACATGCCCACCATCCAAAGCTGGAATAGGGAGCAAATTCATAAACGCCAAAATGATCGATATAAAGGCCGTGCTGGCCCAAAAGGCCCGCCAATCCCATTGGTTGGGAAAAAGACTACCGATAGCACCAAACCCTCCCAACTGGGAAGCCCCTTTTTTGGTAAAAATATACTTGAACTGCGCAACATAATCGAACAAAGTCCAATATCCATAACTGAACCCCTCCCGTATACTCTCACCCAAGGAAAGAGAAACCTGATTGATTTTGATTGAGCTTTTGGGGATTACTCCCATTTTGCCTTCATCGTCCAAAAGCAGTTGCAAAGTATCTCTACTGCCTTGACGTTCGACCACAAAAGCCACCGTTTGGCCGGCATTTTTGCTATTAAAATCGCGAAGCGCCAACCAGTCCGATATCGGAAAACCGTTGGCCGAAACAATTTTGTCTCCCGACTCAAAACCCGCCCGAAAGGCATTTTTGTCCACAGCCACACTGTCCACCACGGCAGGTAAAAGGGGATATAAAATAGACATCTCTCCCGAACTGAACATGCGATCGCCTATGTTTTCAGGAATTTGCAAAGTCACCATCCGCCCATCGGCTCTGGCAACCTCCACCCTATTGACAGATCGCACCAAAAGCATCTTGTTGATGTCCAACACCATATCCAGCGGTTGGCCATCGACCAAAAGGATTTGATCTCCCTTTTCGAATCCAATTTCTTGAGCCAAGGGCGTAACCCCCATACCCAATGGCAAGGCAGTATTGGGAAGGGTATTTTTACCCCAAACAAACAATATCATCATATAAATCAAAAAGCCCAAAGCCAAATTGACCGTTACCCCTCCCAACATAATGATAAGCCGTTGCCAAGCCGGTTTGCTCCTGAATTCCCATGGCTGCGGATCCTGTTTCATCTGTTCGGTGTCCATGCTCTCATCGATCATCCCCGAAATTTTTACATAGCCGCCAAGGGGCAACCAACCGATGCCATAGACCGTATCGCCAACCTTCTTTTTGATCAAAGCAAATTTGACATCGAAGAAAAGAAAGAACTTTTCTACCCGGGTATTAAAAATTTTGGCCGGAATAAAATGACCCAGCTCGTGCAGAACAATCAAAAGAGACAAACTGAGCAGGAGTTGAATCCCCTTCATCACAACAGCTTCCATAGCAAAACATTTTGGAGACCAAAAATACCATTTTTACCCATATTCCAGAACCATTTGCACAAAAACCTTTCTCTTCGATGGGCTAAATTGATTATCACTTATCTTTGCACAAACATGCGATTTTTAAAAAAATATAGAAAATTCTTGGGGCTTTTCGGAACCGTTTCGATCATGATCTTGGCCCTATTTTATCGAGCCTTGTCGCCCGATCCAAAACTGCCGGTTTACCAGCCGGCCATGGTCAATTTTGAACTGGTAGACAGCACCATCCAACACCAAAAAAAATTCCACCGTATTACCGATTTTTCCCTCACCAATCAAAATGGAAAAACCATTACCCAAGAAAATTTTGAAGGTAAAATCTACATCGCCGACTTTTTTTTCACCACCTGTCCTACCATCTGTATCGCCATGACCGACCACCTGCTCGACAACGCCGCCCAGGCGCCCAACACCGTGGTGCT
>CAZGUB010000092.1:0-5427 GCA_964528935.1 uncultured Flavobacteriaceae bacterium
TGATGCCTTGCTTGGAACTGTCCCGATGCATTCCCTCGGATCAATTGAAAAGCTACGATGCGATGTTTCAAAAAATCCCTCAGTGGATTCCTTGTAAAACAGTTTTTCCAGATTTCCTCATTTTAAATGGGAGCTTTGGAAAGAGCGTCTGTATTTTGAGCGACTGGAGGAAAAGACGCAATTGATTCACCGACTTCTGAAAGCCAATAAAAATGATTGGGAGTGTACTTTGTTTCAGATGTTGGCCAAGAATTTTGGGCTGAACCGCAATGGCAATTCTTTTTTGAGGTGGGCTCAGCATTTGCCTTTTTCGGTGTTGCAAAAAAATTTTTCGGATCCGGAGGCTTTGGAAGCTCTTTTTTTTTGGAGTCTCGGGTTTGTTGGAGGGAGACCTGGAGGTGCCCTACAAACAAAAAATGAGGGCGCGATACGATTACTTGAAGCACAAATTTGGTTTTCGAGAACTATCAGGGATGTGTGTTCAATTCAGTCGATTGCGACCGGCCAATTTTCCCACCATTCGCCTGTCACAATTGGCTCAATTTTACTTTCGTCAACCGAGACCATTCGACGCGTTGGTAAATAGTACCACGACGGCAAATTTGAACTTGCTGCAGCTCAAAAATCATTATTGTGACAAAAAAAGGTGTCTTCGTTGTGCGACAGGATTTTATTTGTTCGACTTTTCGTCTTAATTTTGGATCATGAGTCGAATCAGTGTGTTGCGACATTTTTTTGAAAAATACGGTTTTGCGGTTTCTACCCGTTTGGCCGATAGCTTGGGAATGAATGTCAAGAGTGTGCGTTTGTTTTTTATCTACGCCTCTTTTACTACCATTGTTGGGGGATTTATCATTTATTTGACCCTCGCTTTTTGGTTAAAGCTGAAAGACATGATTTATACGAACAGAACCTCGGTATTCGACTTATGACGTGAAATCCATCAGCCCCAGCCTCCTTACCGCCCTACTGCTCATCGTTTTGGTTTTTTTAATAGGCGTTAGCGGTTATTTTTTTTGCCTGAGGTAGGGCTTATGGATGCTTGGCACATGACAGCCATTACACTGAGTACGGTGGGTTTTGGGGAAGTGGCTCCCCTGTCGGATGGTGCCAAAATTTTTACCATCGTATTTATTCTCATCAGTCTGACTGTTTTTGCCTTTGGCATCAAACAGCTGACCCAGTAAGTGTTGACAGAAAATATTTTCGATAAAATCAAACAAAAAAAGATGAAAAAAATGACGGCTTCACTCCAAAACCACACCGTAATTTGTGGCTTTAGACGCAACGGCAGGCAAGCGGCACAGCGTTTGCAAGCACATCGACAAGCTTTTGTGGTGATCGAGCAAAACCCGGAATTGGCTTCTCGCTCTCCAAAAATCCATTTTATCGTAGGAGATGCCCGAGAGGATCTCGTTCTTGAACAAGCCAATGTGAAAAAGGCAAAGCAACTGATTGCCGCTTTGCCCAACGATGTAGATAATTTGTTTGTGGTACTTTCTGCTCGGGAACTCAATTGCGATTTGCTGATAGTAAGTCGTCTTACAGAGGCCAGTAATCGCAAAAAGCTGGAGCGTGCCGAAGCCAATCATATCATCATGCCCGATAAAATTGGGGTAGACCATATGGCCAGCCTGCTGATGGTTCCGGATTTGATCCGTTTTTTGGAGGAACTGAGCTGGCTGGAAGACGCATCGCCCAATCTGGAAGAGATAGCCATCGATGCCCTTCCCGAGGTCTACCTCAATCGTTCTTTGGCCGATTTGGAAATTCAGCGTAAGACCGGTTGCAATGTGGTGGGGTTTCGAAATGGGGACGGCCAGCTGACCATTAATCCCGGGGCCGATATGCTGCTTCAGCCCCATAGCAAACTTATTGTATTGGGCGATACTATGGCCATCAAAAAATTAAATGTGATGTTTGATTTGTAAATATTTGATTTTTCTGCGCTTTTTAGGATATTGCAAGTTGCAATTCACATCCATGAAGAATATCACCTCTCTCCGGACAGTCCTGACCTTTTTTACTTTAACTTTTTTACCCATTGCCCTCCGTGCTCAAGAACGAGGTTTGGACGAAAAAATAAATGAGGCTTTTACCCCTATTGCCAATTGGTGGGGGGCTTTGATCCTCCATAATTTTCCAGGAACCGAGATTCCTACCATTATTTTGCTTTTGGTAGGGGGGGCTCTATTTTTTACTGTTTACTTTGGCTTTGTCAATGTAAGAAGGTTTTCTACTGCTGTTCAGACTGTAAGGGGAAAATACGATGCCCTGGACCACCACGAATCGGGTGCACCCGATTTGGCCATCGAAGGGGATATCAAAGACACCATCAGAGATGAAAGCAAAGAGGGAGAGGTAAGTCATTTTCAGGCGCTGACCACTGCAGTTTCGGGAACGGTTGGCAATGGAAATATCGCCGGGGTGGCACTGGCCATTGCGGTGGGGGGACCGGGTGCAACATTTTGGATGATTTTGTGTGGACTGCTGGGCATGTCGACCAAATTTGTAGAATGTACGCTTGGGGTTCGCTATCGTGATGTAGGCGAAGATGGAACGGTCTATGGTGGGCCGATGTATTACTTGACCAAAGGTTTGAAAGAGCGCGGTTTTGCCAAGACGGGAAAAATACTGGCTATGATTTTTGCCTTGTTGTGCATTGGGGCTTCTTTTGGAGGGGGCAATGCGGCCCAGTCCAACCAGGCGGCTATGCAATTGGTCAATTCTTTTGGAATGACCGGTGGAAGTGCCCGAACCATCATCGGGATTATTATGATGATTTTTGTAGGGATTATTATCGTTGGAGGGATCAAGCGAATTGCCTCCGTTACCGAGAAAATAGTTCCTTTTATGGCATTGATGTACGTGTTGGCGTGCCTTTATATTATTGGCATCAATTTTAGTTTTATTGATGATGCTTTTGGTATGATTTTTAACCAAGCTTTCAATCCACAAGCCGGATTGGGCGGTCTTTTGGGAGTACTCATCACGGGATTTCGCAGGGCGGCATTTTCCAATGAGGCGGGAGCAGGTTCTGCTTCCATAGCTCATTCTGCGGTCAAAACCCAGTACCCCGCTTCGGAGGGCTTGGTGGCTTTGCTGGAACCGTTTATCGATACAGTGGTCATCTGTACCATGACCGCATTGGTAATCATTAGTTTTAATGGTGACAGTACGATTTTTGAGTACGGTGGTATCGGCGGAAAGGTATTGATCGATGGAGTTGAGGTAGAGGGGGCTGGAATTACTTCTGCTGCTTTCTCTGAATATATTTCCTTTGCCGGTCCTTTCTTGACGGTGGCCGTGGTGCTCTTTGCTGTTTCTACGATGATTTCTTGGTCCTACTATGGCTTGCAATCATGGATGTATGTTTTTGGAAAAAGCAAAGCCTCGGATTTGTCTTACAAGATTCTGTTTTTGATGTTTATTGTAATCGGTGCTGCCGGAGATATGTCGGCAGTATGGACTTTTTCCGACGCCATGATTTTGGCTTTGGTTTTTCCCAATATGATCGGATTGATATTGCTCTACCCCAAGGTCAAAGAGGAATTGAACAGGTATTTGTCTGCCATCAAAACTACGACTAGCTGAATGTAAAAACAGCATGAAATTTACTGAGCCCCATTTTTTCTTGCACAAAACACAGCGCAATGCCCTTTTGATCCTCATGATCTTATTGATGGGATTTATTTTCTCGGTCTCTTCCAAGTAGCTGGTGGGGGAGACAAAAACCAAAAAATATTGAGACATGATGGAATACTATCAAAAAAAAATTGATTCACTGGATAAGCACAAGTCCACGGCAGTAATTTTTTACCCCTTTAATCCGAATGGATTGACAGATCAAAAGGCCTATTTTTCGGGGATGGATAAAGTAGCAGTAGACCGATTGTTGGCCTACCGATCCGGTGGAAAATGGTTCAATTCTGCAGCCCAGTTTCAAAGCATAACGGGAGTAGACGATGATTTCATGTCTCGTGTGGGACCATATATGCTTTTTTCCAAGCGCCGCCCAAAGCAGAATAAAAGGCAAAAATCAATAGTGAAATTGGATTTGAATCAATCCATTGCGCATGATTTGACAAGGGTCTATGGCATAGGGGAAAAGCTTTCGGAGCGCATTATCAATTATCGAAATTTTTTGCAGGCTTTCAGCCACATGGATCAGTTGTATGAGGTGTATGGTCTGGACAGCAGTGTGGTACAATCGATAGGAAAATATTTTGAGATTAAACATCCGCCCCAGTTCAAAAAATTGTTGTTGGATACGGTTTCCTTCGGAGATTTACTTCGCTTGCCTTATGTGGAAAAAGCAGATGCGCGCAAGATTATTGGTCTGCGAACCTCTAAAGGGTCCCTGAAAATGGATGATTTAAAAAGTATTGAAGGATTCGACTCATTGAAAATAGCGAGAATAAGCGTATATTTGAAATCATTTTAAAACTATGTTTCAATTAGATACGGCGGTGGGATTGAATTTTGGAGAGACCACAAAAATGGTCGTGGATTCCGCAAAAGATTTTACAGCACAACATATTCAACCGCACGTAATGGATTGGGATGAGGCTCAATATTTTCCTGCATCGGTAATGCGAAAGGCTGGTGAGATGGGATTTATGGGGGTTTTAATTCCTGAGGTTTACGGGGGAGCCGGTATGGGATATCACGAGTACATCGCCATTATCGAAGAAATTTCTAAGGTCGATCCTTCTATTGGGTTGTCTGTGGCGGCCCACAATTCTTTGGCAGCACAGCACATCTATCTGTTTGGAAATGAAGAACAACGAATGAGGTGGTTGCCCAAACTAGCCAGTGGCCAATGGATTGGTGCTTGGGGGCTAACAGAATACAATACCGGATCCGATGCCAAAGGGATGAATGCTACGGCGAGAAAGGAAGGCGATCATTGGGTGCTGAATGGAACCAAAAATTTTATCACCCACGGCAAGTCTTGTGACCTAGCGGTAGTCATATTTAGAAATGGCCAAAAAGGGGACAGCCACGGAATGACTAGTTTTATCATAGAAAGAGGAACCCCCGGCTTCAGCTCCGGAAAAGTAGAAAACAAACTGGGAATGCGAGCTTCTGAAACCGCAGAGGTGATTTTTGACAATTGCATTGTTCCCGACAGTCACCGCTTGGGAGCGGTCGGCGAAGGCTTTATTCAGTCGATGAAAGTTTTGGATGGTGGCAGAATCTCTATTGCAGCCTTGTCTTTGGGAATTGCCAAGGGAGCTTTTGAAGCTTCGGTCAAGTACGCCAAGGAACGAGAGCAGTTTGGCAAGCCCATCGGGAGTTTCCAGGGAGTTTCGTTTATGCTGGCCGAAATGGCTACCGAAATCGAAGCTGCACGTCTGATGACCCATCAGGCTGGTGAGGACAAAAACCAAGGAAAAAATGTAACCCAGATTGGGGCCATGGCCA
>CAZGUB010000093.1:0-5411 GCA_964528935.1 uncultured Flavobacteriaceae bacterium
CCGTCATCAAAGGAACACCCGGCCATGCGGCTCACCCCAACAATGACAGCCCCATTATGAAACTACCAAAGGTTTTGGAATGGTTCGAAAATTTTTCCCTGAACAAAAAATCGGACTTTTTGGGCGATGTGAAAATTACCGTCACACAGGTCTATGCAGGATCAGAACACAACGTAATACCGGCAACCGTAAATTTGGTAATCGATGTAAGGGTAAACGACCAGTACAGCAACAGCGAACTGGCCAACTTACTCATAGAAGCAGCCCCTTGCAAGATGACGCCACGTTCTCTACACCTCAACTCTTCTTCCATTCCCATGGAGCACGAACTGGTACAAGCAGGAATAGACTTGGGTAGAAAAACCTATGGCTCCCCCACCCTTTCCGATCAAGCAGCGTTGGATTGTCCCTCCCTCAAAATGGGTCCGGGCTTGTCTACCAGATCTCATTCGGCCAACGAATATATCTATGTTGGAGAAATCGAAGAAGCCATAAAAATATATATTGAACTTTTAGGAAAAATACTTTAGTCATGAAACTCTGGCAAAAAAACCAAGCACCCCACCAAAAAATAGACCAATTTACCGTGGGAAAAGATCGGGAGTACGACCTACACTTGGCCGCCTATGACTGCCAAGCTTCGATCGCTCATGCCCAAATGCTGGCACAAATTGGAGTATTGACCCCCAAAGAGGCTGAACAAATCCTCTCCGTTTTGAGCGATTTGAAAAACGATGCCGATAATGGAAATTTTGTCATCGAAGCAGAGTTCGAAGACATGCACTCCAAAATAGAATACGTGCTCACCCAAAAACTGGGCGATTTGGGAAAAAAAATACACACTGCCCGATCCAGGAACGACCAAGTTTTGGTAGCCCTACACTTGTACCTTAAATCCGAAATCGAGACCATCAAAGGCCTTACCCACGACTTTTTTCAATTGTTAATGGATTTGGCATCACGTCACCAAAATCAGCTAATGCCCGGCTACACCCATTTTCAGGTCGCTATGCCTTCTTCCTTTGGATTGTGGTTTTCGGCTTATGCCGAGAGCTTGGTAGATGATGTGATACTGCTGAATGCAGCACACAAAATTGTAGATCAAAACCCCTTGGGAAGTGCTGCCGGCTATGGCAGTTCCTTTCCCATAGACCGAAAGGCCACCACAATAAGCATGGATTTTTCGACATTAAAATACAACGTGATCGCCGCTCAGATGAGTCGAGGTAAGGCGGAAAAAACAACGGCAACCGCCTTGGCTGCCGTGGCTGCAACCCTTTCCAAATTGGCCATGGACCTATGCCTTTTTATGGGTCAAGAGCACAATTTTGTAGCTTTTCCGGAAGAATTGACCACCGGTTCTAGCATTATGCCGCACAAGAAAAATCCCGACGTTTTTGAACTCATCAGAGGAAAATGCAACTTGTTGCAAGCATTACCCAGCCAATTGTCCCTGCTTATGGTCAACCTCCCCTCCGGTTACCACCGAGAAATGCAATTGGCCAAAGGAACCATCATTGAAGCCGTAGAAGATTTAAAAAGTTGCTTGGAGATGTTTGCCTTTAGCCTCAAAGAAATTCAAGTTCGAGAAAACATCTTGGAAGATCCCAAATACCAATACATTTTTAGTGTGGACACCCTCAATCAATGGGTAAAAGCTGGAATGCCCTTTAGAGATGCTTATAAGAAAATGGGAGAATTGATCGCAAAGGGCGAATACAGCCCGGAGAAAAAATTGGATCACACCCATATCGGAAGTTTGGGGAATCTGGCTCTTGAAGAAATCCAAAAAAAGATGAAAGCAGCTTTGGGATAAACCTAAACCCTTTTGCAATACGCATACAAAAGGTTAATCCCAGCTAAACTCGTTCTTAAATGTGCAAAGGTCGATTATCAGATGCTGCCAGTGCAGCTTCTTTTACGGCTTCGGCATAGGTGGGATGCGAATGGCTCATCCTGGCGATGTCCTCGGCCGAGGCACGAAATTCCATGGCCACCACGGCTTCGGCGATTAGGTCTGCTACCCTAGCACCTATCATGTGTACCCCCAAGACCTCATCTGTTTGGACATCGGCCAAAATCTTGATAAAACCATCGGTATCTCCACTGGCACGAGAACGCCCCAAGGCACGCATGGGAAACTGCCCACTTTTGTAGTTGACTCGGGCAGCTTTAAGTTCCTCCTCGGTTTTTCCAACAGCTGCTACTTCGGGCCAAGTGTAGATCACATTAGGGATGAGGTTATAGTCGATGTGGGGTTTTTGTCCCGCCAAAATCTCGGCCACCATCACCCCTTCCTCTTCTGCTTTGTGGGCGAGCATGGCACCGCGCACCACATCTCCGATAGCATAAATATTGGAGGCTTCCGTTTGCAAATGATCGTTGACTAGAATCTGTCCGCGCTCATTCAGTTTAACACCCGCAGCTTCGACATTAAGACCTTCGGTAAAAGGTTTTCTCCCCACAGACACCAAGCAGTAATCTCCCTCAAAAGTCACTTCCTCTCCCTTGGGGTCCAAGGCTGTTACACTTACCGTTTTTTCATTGCGAACTACATTATTTACCTGATGCGAAAGGTAAAATTTAACCTTTTGCTTTTTCATTACTTTGGTCAGTTCGCGGGACAAGGCACCATCCATGACGGGCGTTATACGGTCGGCATATTCGATTACAGAGACCTCTGCTCCCAACCTTTTGTATACTTGTCCCAATTCTAATCCGATGACCCCTCCACCAATTACAATCAGGTGTTTGGGGATTTCTTTGAGTTCCAAGGCTTCGGTAGAGGTGATAATACGTTCTTTGTCGATCTCTATAAAAGGCAGTCCGGCCGGTTTGGAACCGGTGGCGATGATGGTGTTTTTGGCAGAAATATCTTCGGACTTATTTCCTTCTATACGAATGGTTGTGCTGTCTCTAAACGAACCCAAACCATGAAAAACGGTTACTTTATTTTTTTCCATCAAAAAGTCGATGCCTTTGGTTGTTTGTTCTACTACTGCAGCTTTTCGGGCGATCATCTTTTTTAGGTTGACTTTGACTGCCCCGGGAATCTCGATGCCGTGTTCTTCAAAATGCTTTACGGCATCCTCGTAGTGATGTGAGGAGTCGAGAAGCGACTTGGAAGGGATACAGCCTACGTTGAGACAGGTTCCTCCCAAAGTATTGTATTTTTCTATTAGGGCGGTTTTCATGCCCAACTGGGCACAACGAATAGCAGCTACATAGCCCCCAGGGCCCGAACCGATCACGGCAACATCAAAAGATTGCATAAGGTTTTAATTTCAATTATTTTCAAAAATACAAAAGTATGGCATTTACCTTGACCTAAACCATCCTAAAATGGTAAATTGTGGCGGTAAAAAACATATCGATTGAAAACCCAAAAACTCCCGCTTCCGGCCGCCCTTATACCGCTAATCATTTTGGTAATACTCCTGTCCTACAACGTTTTTGTTTTTGGCGATGATGCACTGAGCGGTTCCAACCAGTTTATCCTTTTGCTAGGAGCTGTTGTAGCGGGATTGGTCGGGGTAAGATACAAGATCGGCTACCCGGAAATGTTACAAAAAGTGGGGGAAAACTTGCAGTCGGTTACCGGCCCCATTCTGATCCTTTTGCTGGTTGGTGCTTTGTCCGGAACTTGGTTGATCAGTGGAATTATCCCCGCTATGATCGACTATGGATTGCAAATTGCCCATCCCAATTTCTTTTTACCGGCCTGTGTGTTGATTGCAGCTTTGGTTTCCTTGGCCACGGGGAGTAGTTGGTCCACCTCTGCTACCATTGGTATCGCCTTGATCGGAATAGGAAAGGCCTTGGGGCTGCCCTTGGGTATGGTGGCCGGTGCGGTAATTTCCGGTGCTTATTTTGGTGACAAACTTTCCCCTCTGAGCGACACCACCAATTTGGCTGCGGCCATGGCCGGTGGAGCGCTTTTTACTCACATTCGATATATGCTCTACACCACCCTACCCAGCATTGTCATTGCCCTTTTGACTTATTTTGTTTTGGGCATTCAGTTTTCCCCATCCGGAGCCGTTGATACCCTCTTACTCAGTCAGGCGATCCACGAAAAATTCCAAGTGAGTCCCTGGTTGTTTTTGGTACCTGCCGCCGTGATATTGATGATTGTAAAAAAAACACCCCCGCTATTGGCTCTTTTTGTCGGGACCCTTTTGGGGGGTATCTTTGCTTTGATTTTCCAACCCCAGCTGCTCTTGGAATTAGGAAGCAGCAGTGCTTTGGATTTTAGAACGGTTTATCAAAGCATTGTAAAAGCGATAACCGTGGACATTCAAATCCAAACCTCCGATCCGCTCTTGAGTGAACTTTTTTCTTCCGGCGGTATGCAGGGAATGTTGGGAACTATTTGGTTGATTATCTGTGCGATGGTTTTTGGAGGGGTTATGGATGCCATAGGGGCATTGCAATCCATCAGCAGTGCTTTTTTGAAATGGGCACATACTACCTTTCAGCTGGTTGCTGCAACGGTGGCTTCCAGTCTGACAGTAAACCTCACCGCTTCCGATCAATATCTGTCCATAGTGGTGCCCGGAAAAATGTTTGCGCCCGCCTACAGGGACAGAAAACTGGCTCCGGAAAACCTGAGCCGAACCTTGGAAGACGCCGGTACGGTAACTTCTGTTTTGATTCCTTGGAACACCTGTGGCGCCTATCAGTCGGGTGTTTTGGGTGTGGGAGTCGCAGAGTATTTTGTTTTTGCAATATTCAATTGGATCAGTCCATTGATGACTTTATTCTACGCTTTTTTCAAGATAAAAATCAAAAGTTTAGTGGTTGATTGATGTCTTGTTTTTCCTACATTAGAAAATTTTATACTGGCAAAGAAATTTATTATTATACCTCCTGTATCTTAGGATAAATAGTTATATTTTTGATAAAGATTATTTTTCAAACACTAAACATTTTACCATGGACAATCACACAAACGGAAACAGTGACATTTCAAAGTGCCCATATTTGGGTGGCGTTTTGAGAGAAGGTGCCGGAGGTGGTACCATCAATCGCGACTGGTGGCCCAATCAGTTAAATCTAAACATCCTACGTCAACACTCTTCATTGTCCGATCCGATGGATCCGGACTTTAACTATGCCGAAGAATTTAAAAAATTGGATTTGGCAGCGGTCAAGGAAGATTTGTACAAACTAATGACCCATTCACAAGATTGGTGGCCGGCCGATTACGGACACTACGGACCTTTCTTTATCAGAATGGCGTGGCACAGTGCCGGAACCTACAGAATTGCCGATGGACGTGGTGGTGCCGGAGCCGGTACCCAACGTTTTGCTCCGCTGAACAGCTGGCCTGATAACGCCAATTTGGACAAAGCCAGGTTGTTGTTATGGCCCATCAAACAGAAATACGGCAAAAAACTCTCTTGGGCAGA
>CAZGUB010000094.1:0-5319 GCA_964528935.1 uncultured Flavobacteriaceae bacterium
CCTGTGAAAATTTCTGTCGAATTGACCCTCCTTCCCCTCAACGATGATTTCAAAACCCCCATCAAGAACTTCATCAAAAAAATCAGAACCCTAGGCTTTAAAGTCATAGAAACCCCCATGAGTACCCAAATTTACGGAGATTACGACAGGCTGATGCCTTCCTTGCAACAGACAATCCGAGAGGCTTTTGAAAACGAAGCTTCGGTAGCAATCAACATAAAAATCATCAAAGGAGACCGAAGCGATTATGTCCCAAATTTTTGATTTCCTCTTTGGGCCCTACCACCATTACGATCCCTTGGATATTTTATTGGAATTGACAGCTGTAGTATTTGGGCTACTCAGCGTATGGTATGCCCAAAAAAACAAACTATGGGTATATCCCACCGGAATGATCTCTACGGCAATCTACGTCTATCTTTTGCTACAGTGGACTTTGCTGGGCGACACCCTAATCAATGTGTATTATTTTGTGATGAGTGTCTATGGGTGGTTCTATTGGTCCAAAAAAGAGGGGGAGTTGGTACTACATCCGATAGATACCATGAGCCGTGGTGAAAGCAAATGGGCTCTGATTTTGTTTGTAGCTAGTCTCTTATTTGTATACGGAGTGTATCAATTTTTTGGGTATTGGAAGAGTTGGATTGCCTATGCCGATACTTTCACTACCGGATTGTTTTTTGTGGGTATGTGGCTAATGGCCCGCCGCAAAATCCAACATTGGCTATTTTGGATTGTAGGAGATTTGATTTCCATCCCGCTTTATTGGTACAAGGGCTTCGCCCTAACTGCCCTGCAATACCTTATCTTTACACTTATAGCACTCTATGGATATCGCTCATGGAAAAAAATCTCAGACAAGTCTGCCCTTCCCTCTACAGGATAGTACTCTATGGGCCCGAGTCTACCGGAAAGACCACTTTGGCGAGACAATTGGCAGCGCATTACAAAACCCAGTGGGTGGAAGAATTTGCCCGAGATTACCTTCAAAAAAAATGGGAACAACAAAAGGCGATCTGCACCTTGGAGGATTTGCCGGTGATTGTAGCGGGACATTTGGAGTGGGAAAATCAAAAAGCGGTAAATGCAAAACGCTTTTTATTTTGCGACACCAACGTATTGGTTACACGTGTTTGGTCTGAAACCCATTTCGAGGGATATTGTGACCCCCAGATTGTGGCCTATTCTCAAAAGCTTAAATACGACCTCTACCTGCTTACAGGGATCGATGTGCCTTGGGAAAAAGACGATTTAAGAGACCGACCCAATGACCGTGAATGGATGTTTGAATATTTTAAAAATACATTGGAACAGTTACATAAAAGATATGTAATTCTAGAAGGGAAACAGTCGGAAAGGTTTGAAATTGCCAAAAAAGTGATTGACCAGTTTTATAGTTTAGAACAGTAACTTATATTTGCCCCATATCTCGAAGGGGTGCCCGATTTTGTCGGGCTGAGATCATACCCATTGAACCTGGGCGGGTAATGCCGCCAAGGAATTTTAAACCAACATTTAAAAAGAATAATCACCCCTTTTATTCGAATAGAGCGATTCGGATGAAAACGATTTACTTGGGATTTTTAGCGATGATCCTTCTTAAACCATCGCATGCGCAAACCACTAATGCTCAAGACAGTATTCCTGAAATTCAATTAGAAGAAGTTAAACTCGCTGGACTGCGCGTCGATGAAGACCAACCCTTTTCTTTTTCTAATGTAGTGAGAGAAGAGTTGGCTTCT
Organism: uncultured Flavobacteriaceae bacterium; assembly: GCA_964528935.1. Taxonomy (GTDB): domain Bacteria; phylum Bacteroidota; class Bacteroidia; order Flavobacteriales; family Flavobacteriaceae; genus UBA8316. The sequence goes on from CAZGUB010000094.1 coordinate 1,743, forward strand.
AGAAATCTGGGTCAAGACCTGCCCATCTTACTCAACTACCTCCCCGGAGTGGTCACTACCAGCGATGCAGGTGCAGGAATTGGATACACCGGAATCAGGGTCAGGGGAAGCGATGCCACTCGGGTCAATGTGACGATCAACGGCATTCCCTACAACGATGCGGAAAGTCAAGGAGTCTATTGGGTCAATATGCCCGATTTTACTGCTTCGGTGTCTTCACTCCAATTGCAAAGAGGGGTCGGAACTTCCACCAATGGCTCGGGGGCTTTTGGTGCCAGCCTCAATTTGCTAACCGATAAAGTGGCCCAAAAGGCTTTTGCCGAAATTACCCAAACGGCAGGGAGTTTCAACTCTTTCAAGCAGTCCCTTAAATTCTCAACCGGATTGTTAAACAACCATTTTGAACTGTCGGGTAGGTTGTCCAAAATCACCTCTGACGGATACGTAGATCGCGCTAGCTCCCATCTAAAGTCCTATTTTATTCAGGCGGCTTTTATGGACGAAAATACACTAATTAAAGCCCTGGCATTTGGAGGAAAAGAGATTACTTACCAGTCTTGGTATGGTGTGGATCAAAACACATTGGCTACTAACCGCCGATACAATCCCGCCGGAGGCATTTATGATGAAATGGGAAAGCTTGAAGGATATTACGACAATCAGGTGGACCATTACCAACAAGATCATTATCAATGGCATTGGAGCCAAAAGATCGATTCTTACTCCCGTTTTTCTTTGGGACTGAATTACACCATTGGGCGGGGTTATTACGAAGAATACAAAGACTTGTGGTACGAGCAAAATGTCAACTATTCTTCCGAAAACAGTTTTGCCTATTTGGGGTTGTCTCCCCTCAATATCGGAGGTACAACAATTGACACCACGGAAAATATGGTACAAAAATGGCTGGACAATGATTACTATGTTGCTACATTTTCCCTCAACCATCAAAAAGGCAATACCGAGTGGAATTTGGGAGGGTTTTACAGCCGTTATGTAGGGGATCATTTTGGCGAATTGGTTTTTGCTGAGTACAGCTCAAGAGCCCGGCCGGGACATCGGTTTTACCAAAATCGGGGGAATAAAATAGAGGGCAATGTTTTTGCCAAAATCAACCACCGTATCAGCCCTCGTATTTCGGGCTATTTGGATCTGCAGTACCGAGGCATCGGCTATACCGCTCAGGGTAATCTAAAAGGTCCTGCCCCCATAGACATTGATGAGAATTACGTCTTTTTTAACCCCAAACTCGGTGGGGTATATACTTGGGATGCCAAAAACAAATTCTATTTTTCTGTGGCCAAAGCACAGCGGGAGCCGTCCAGATCCGATTTTGAAAACGGAAACCCAAAAGCCGAGCAACTCACAGATTATGAACTGGGCTGGCGTTTTGAATCAGAAAAAATCCGGCTGCTCTTCAACCTCTATCTAATGGATTATACCAATCAGCTGGTTCTTAGCGGAGCATTGGACGATTTGGGGATGCCCATTCGCGAAAATGTAGGAAAAAGCAGCCGTATGGGCATAGAGTTGGAAGGGACCTTTTCGTTCGGCAGTCGTTGGAGTTGGCAACCCAATTTGACCTTCAGTCGCAATCGAAACCATGATTTTTATTTTCAGCGTAATGGGGTTTTAACGGCTTTGGGCGAAACCCACCTGTCATTCTCTCCCGCCATAGTAGCGGGAAACATCGTTGCTTTTCGACCCGCTGCCAATTGGAAAATGGCCCTGCTCACCAAATATGTGGGCGAGCAATATATGGGCAATATCGATGCCGAAATGTCAAAGTTGAAAGCCTACACCGTTTCGGATTTGAACATCAATTACCGCCTGATTCCCAAAAGCTTGTTTAAAGAAATCAATCTCTCACTATTGTTGAACAACCTCTTGGGGGCGAGATACGTTTCCAATGGCTATTTCTATACTTTCGACGATGACTACTCCGTGCCGGGAGCGATCACCACCTACGAAGGAGCCGGATACTACCCGCAGGCACAGTTCCATTTTTTGGCAGGAGTTACCCTTTCATTCTAAGGACGAAAGGCCACGGTGAGCCGCAGCACCCGAAGTCCCACAGATTCGGCTCGTACGGGATTGACAAATTGATTGAGCAAAAATATCAATCGCAACTTTTGGTTGAATTCTACCCCCGTTTCCAAACCGTAGCCGTAGGAGAGGGGTTCCAGATCGTTGTCGAAAAACACCCAAAGATCTCGGTCTTTAACCTGACCGAGGAGGAGTTGAGGATAGGCCCAGAAATCGATTCTTTGATTTTCCGGAGCATTTTCATAAACTAGTTTTTGGTAAACGGCTCCCAGTTGGCCAAAACCGCTCAAAAAAGCACTTTCAAAACCCCTAAGGGGGCTGCCCTGAATCCGTTTGACCCCCATGCGGGAGCTCAGTCGCCAGTGGCTTTTTTCTTGGGAGGCAATCGGAAGTAAAAAATAAATACTCCCATTGATTCCACCCACTGGATTTAGCAGGTGTGAAAGATTATTCCTACGGTCGTCTTTGTTGCCGATAAAAAAAGTTCTGGTTCCGGCCACCGTTAGGCCCAGAGACAATCCCCTCGAAGCATTAAAATCGATGTTCATCAGTTCCAAGCTCGTGTCGATATGCCCCAGTGTGGTGACACTGCCCATCAGCTGTCTAAAAAGTTTTACATTAAAAGCACTTTCTTTTTTGACCGGAGAGCGGTAATCCAGCTCCAGTAATTGTGCATTCAGGCTAGAGTAACCCAGCAAGAATACTAAAAAAATTGATTTTTTTTTCATCCGTTTAAAATTATGCAAGTTGTTGGAAATGAGAGTTTAATCATGTCATTGGGTACTGGTCTTTACTGTGTTAAATGCCCATGGTGTGCTTTCATGACTTTAATTGGAGATGATGAGGGTATTGGCGGCACGTCTGACGTTGTAAAAGACCATGGGGTAGGGGTTTTGCATTTCTTTTTCGGGATTGAGGAGTTGTCCGGTCGCCAGGCTGTACCGGAAATTTTCACAGGAACATTCTGCCAAAACACCATTTATGGTCAAGGCGGAACACTCGCGCAGGCTGTGGTTGGGGCAACTGGCTTCCCAAGCGAGATAGTCGTTTCCGTTGAGGTTAAAAATCAATAGACCGTTGAGGCCTCCCTGCCGAATGCGTTGGGCTCCACCGGCATATCGCAGCTTGTCGTTGTCCGGCAGATTCAGGTTGAGGCTGATGTTGAAATTAATATCGCTGAGATAGGGATTTTGATCTATTTTTTCCTTGCCACAACTGCCCAAGATTGGCAGAAGGAGTAGTGTGAATTTAAAACAGAAAGTTTTACCAAAATCTACCAATTCCTTATCTTTGAGTATGTACCCATTATTTGGGAGCATATTTTTTATAAAATAACGAAAAAGTGAGTAAAGTATCGTATTACAGTGAGGAGGGATTAAAAAAGCTCAGGGCAGAACTCAACCATCTGAAGGATGTGGAGCGTCCCAAAGCATCCCAAGCCATCGCTGAGGCTCGAGACAAAGGAGACCTCAGTGAAAATGCAGAATACGATGCGGCCAAAGAAGCACAGGGTCTTTTGGAATTGCAAATT
>CAZGUB010000095.1:0-5313 GCA_964528935.1 uncultured Flavobacteriaceae bacterium
TGACGCCATACATATGAAAAGCATTGAATTGAAACATTTCATAGATGCGAAACCAAGAAGATACCTCGGACATGTACAGGGTGATGCCAAACAAAATACCGATGGCGAAATACGTTATCGTTTTCATAGTGGATAAATTATAGAATGAGTGGAAGAATGAAGTGATTGACCAGAAGGCCTCCGATGAAGAAACCGACCACGGCGATCAAAGAAGGCAATTGCAGATTGGACAATCCGGAGATGGCATGACCGGAAGTACAACCACCGGCATACCGCGCTCCGAAACCGACCAGAAACCCACCCAAAACAAGCAATAACAAACTGTGGGGGTTGGTAAACGCTGTATCCGAAAAAAGGAACTCGGGGGCAAAACTTTTACCCGCATCTGTGATCCCCAAGGCAACCAATTGGTCTATGGTTTCCTGGCTGATGGCCACGGCTTTGGTGTCCATGATATAATGGGAGGCGATAAATCCACCGATGACGACGCCCAGCGCAACCACCAGATTCCACTGATGGGCTTTCCAGTCGTATTGAAAAAAAGAAGCTCTTTTTCCCGCGCCCATCATGGCACATAGGGTTCTTAGATTGGAGGACATTCCAAAAGATTTACCGGTCCAAAGCAGTAAAAAAAGTACAAGGGCGATCATGGCACCTCCGAAATACCAGGGCCAGGGTTGGGTCAAAAATTCTACCATTTTCAATAAATTATTTTAGGGTTGAAGGACATACATAGTCCGTTAATTCGATTTTTGTGTCTTTGATGGCTTTGAATCCTCCCCGGATATCGATCAGGTTGTGGATTCCTCTTTTTTTGAGGATAGAAGCGGCGATGACGCTGCGGTAGCCTCCGGCACAATGGATGTAGAAGGGATCTTTTTCCGGAAAGCTGGCCAGGTGATCGTTCAGAAAATCCAAGGGGGTGTTGTGGGCACATGTGATGTGTTCGGACAAAAATTCGCTTTCCTTGCGCACATCGTAGACGTCGACTTGATCTTGGTCGATCAATTTTTCGAGTGCTTCGGCACTTACTCCGCTGATCATGTCGTATTCTTTTCCAGATTTTTTCCAAGCTTCGAAACCTCCGGCCAAGTATCCCAAGGTCTGATCGAAACCTACGCGAGACAAACGAGTAATGGTTTCTTCTTCTCTGCCTTCTGGGGCAACGATCAGTAGGGGCTGACTGACGTCCCCAATCAGTGCGCCTACCCAAGGGGCAAAACCACCATCCAAACCGATAAAAATGGATTGAGGTATATGGCCTATTACGTATTCGTCTTGGTGTCTGACATCGAGAATGAGTGCCCCGGCTTCATTGGCCAACAGTTCGAAGGCTTCTGGTTCCAGTCCTTTCAGTCCGCGATCCAATACGTTTTCTATATCGTCATATCCGGATTTATTCATTTTGACATTCAGCGGGAAATATTGTGGAGGGGGGAGCAGCCCATCGGTTACTTCTTGGATAAATTCTTCCCGGGTCATGTCTGCCCTAAGGGCGTAATTCATTTTTTTCTGGTTGCCCAAGTTGTCCACGGTTTCTTTCATCATGTTTTTACCACAGGCAGATCCTGCTCCGTGGGCGGGATACACGGTTACGTGATCAGATAGGGGCATGATTTTATTGCGAAGGCTGTCGAAGAGCAGTCCTGCGAGTTCGTCTTGGGTCATGTGAGCTGCTTTTTGGGCCAGGTCTGGGCGTCCTACATCGCCCAAAAAGAGGGTGTCTCCACTAAAGATGGCAGTGTCTTTGCCATTTTTGTCTCTCAGCAGATAGGTGGTGCTTTCCATGGTATGCCCTGGGGTGTGTAGTGCGACGATGGTGCTGTCTCCTAGAGGAAATTCTTGGCCGTCTTTGGCTATGGTGGCTTCAAAATCTGGGTTGGCGTTGGGGCCGTAGATGATGGGCGCACCGCTCTCTTTGGACAGGGTCAGATGTCCACTGACAAAATCGGCGTGGAAGTGGGTTTCAAAGATGTATTTGATTTTGGCCTTGTTTTTCTTGGCCCTTTGCAAATAGGGGGTTACTTCTCTCAAAGGATCTATGATGGCGACTTCTCCATTGCTTTCGAGGTAGTAGGCTCCTTGAGCCAAGCATCCGGTGTAAATTTGTTCTACTTTCATTTTCAATTATTTTAGGTTACTTTGATTAGAGATCTTTTTTTCTATACTGGAAATGTCTTCTCCGTTGATGTACCCTATAGCGGTGTCTAAACTAGAGAAAAAATTTCTTTTTCCGATGATTTTGTCCATGCCATCGCGGCGAAAGATATCCCGGATGGGACCAATGGTTTTTACCCACATCACTTGAATCTCTTTTTGGTGGAGCTCTTGAATCCAGTGATGCAGGGTGGCCGAGGCGGTGGAATCTATATAGTTGATGGGTCCAGCATCGATGACTAAGAATTTTATTTTTTGTTTTTCACTTTCAATTTTTTCGGCGATTTGTTTTTTAAAATAACTGTGATTTCCAAAAAATAATTGCCCGTCGAAACGAACAATCAGCACGCCCGGAAAGGTTTCCACCTGGTCGGGAAAGCGCAAAACATTTCTGAAAAGGCGGGTTCCTTTGATCCTTCCCAGCACAGCGATGTGGGGCTGAGAAGAGCGGTAAAGCATGAGGGTGAGCGAGACTAAGGTTCCCAACAAAATGCCTTCTTTAATCCCCAAAAACAGGGTAAGGGAAAAGGTAAACAGCAGCACGAAGAATTCCTGCCGGTGGGTCTTCCAGAGTTGGTAGGGGTATTTCAGATCAATAAGGTTGATCACCGCTGTAAGGATAATGGCGCCCAGCACGGCTTTGGGCAGGTGGTAGAATAGGTCGGTAAAGAAGATGAGGGTCATGGCTACTAAAAGGGCACTGATGAGGGAGGCCATACCTGTTTTGGCTCCAGATTGGTGGTTGACAGCAGTACGGGAAAACCCTCCTGTAGAAGGATAGGTTTGGAAAAACGAACCCAAGACATTGGCCGAGCCCAAGGCAATGAGTTCCTGATTGGGATCTACGTTTTCTTTATTTTCTTTGAGCTCTACGGCCTTGGCCACAGAGATGGCTTCCAAGAAAGCGATCAGAGCTAGGGTTAAGGCCATGGGTAGCAGTTGGTAAACTTCTTGTGCTGTGACCTCCTGTAGCTGAACAGAAGGAAGCCCCCGGGGGATGAAGCCTACAATTTTTACCCCCAAATCGTTCCATTGGAAGGTAGCGGTCAAGCTTGTGGCGATGATGACCACCAACAATGGGGCTGGGATTTTCCGGGAGAGTTTTTTTAGAGAAAAGATCAGCAATATACTGGCCAGTGTGATCAAAGCCGTGAAGGGGTGTATGTTGCCCAAGGTTGCCCAGAGTGCAGCCAGAATCTGGTGAATGAGGTTGTGGGAGGGAAGCGAGATCCCCAGTATATGATTGAGTTGGCTCAGACCAATGATAATAGCGGCGGCAGAGGTAAAACCACTGATGACAGGCTTGGACAAAAAATTTACCAAAAAGCCAAATTTCAATAATCCCAGAAAAATTTGAATCAAACCCATAAACAAAGCCAAGAAGATGGCCAGGGAGATGTAGTGGTCAGCATCGACGATGGCCATGGTGTTTAGGGCGGTAGCAACCAAAAGGGAATCCATGGCCACAGGACCTACGGCAAGCTGGCGGGAGCTGCCCATTAGGGCGTAGACCAATTGGGGAAAAATGGCGGCATACAAACCATAGACCTGTGGTAGGCCTGCGATCATGGCATAGGCCATTCCTTGAGGGATAAGCATGATGCCTACGGTAACCCCAGCGGTAAAATCGCTTTTAAAAAGGGATTTGTTGTAGCCTTGAATCCATTCCAATATGGGAAAACACCTTTGCATGTTCTTTTTTCGAACTACAAAAATAAAAAGCCCTATTCGAATTTTGGGTAACTTAAGTTACACAAATCAGACCATTAAAATTTCATTTCTTTTGAGCTTGATTTTTCCGGAAAGCTCTAGTTTTTTGAGTAGTCGAGAGATCACGACCCTCGAGCTGTGCAGTTCTTGGGCGATATTTTGGTGGGTGATCTGCAGGTCGTTGGTGCCATTGACCCTTTTCTTTTCGGACAAATAGTCGAGCAGCCTTTTTTCCAAGCCATCGAAGGCGAGGCTGTCTAGGGTATCGATCAACTCGTCCATACGGGTTTGGTAGCTTCGAAACAGAAAATTTCGCCAGCTGGGGTATTTGTTTCCCCAATCTTCCATATGGCTCAGGGGGATCATAATCAATTTTGAAGGCAATTCTGAAACGGCTCTAATTTTGCTTTTGGTGACGCCCATTTCCCAAGCAAAAGTGAGGGTGCAGGAGTCTCCCTCTTCCAAATAATAGAGCAGCAATTCTTCTCCCTCTTCATTTTCTCTTGAGATTTTTATGGCTCCGGATATCATCAGCGGGATGCCCTTGATGCGCTCTCCGATGTCGATCAGCATATAATCTTGAGGGACTTCTCTCAGGGTTCCTACCTTGGCGATCTCATGGATGAGATCTTCCTCGAAAATAGACCCAAAAAGCTGTTGGAGTTCCAAAATCATTTTTGTGTTTTTTGCAAAAGGGGAAGTTACAATATTTGATGCTTTCAAAAACGGTTTTTTGTTTCGAAATAATTCTTTCTTTTGTTAAACTTTTTTAGAAAAGTGATGTCTAAACAAAAATAAATACGCTACTCTTGAAAAATACGTCCCTTCTACTGTTCTTCCTTTTCGGATTTTTTTATTTGCAGGCCCAGCAAAACGATATTGAAATCCAGGGTTTTGTGATCGATCAGGCCTCTTCCCAGCCCATTCCTTTTGCAACGATAGTGGTGGGGGATCGTTCTACCCAAGCCCCCATTACGGGGGTTACTACTGCCGATGACGGATCTTTTGCCCTAATCGCTCCCTCCGGGGCGGTCTATTTGGAAATCAGTTTTATAGGATATGAGACCATACGGCTGGAGGATTTTGATGTGCGTGGCAATCGCGTGGATTTGGGTCAAATCTTTTTGAATGAGCAGTCACAATTGCTGGGCGAGGTAGAGGTGAGAGGCGAAAAGTCTACTACAGAGTTTAAGCTGGACAAAAGGGTGTTTAATGTGGGAAAAGATTTGAGCAGTACTGGAGCCAGTGCTTTGGAGGTGCTGGACAATGTGCCTTCGGTAACGGTTAGTATCGAGGGACAGGTGAGCCTGAGGGGAAATGCAGGGGTACAAATCTTGATCAACGGAAAACCGTCTGTATTGACCAGCGAAGGAGGGAATGCACTGGGGTCCATCACCGCAGACATGATCGAAAGGGTAGAAGTAATCACCAATCCTTCTGCCAAAT
>CAZGUB010000096.1:0-5266 GCA_964528935.1 uncultured Flavobacteriaceae bacterium
AACACCAAAAAAGGACAACACTGGGGATCCAGAATCGTATTTGACGATCAAGGGCATCTGTTTTTTGGAGTAGGAGACCGTGGAAATAGGGATGTCAACCCACAAGACCTAAGCCGTGATGGAGGAAAAATTTACCGATTGAATCTCGATGGCAGCATACCCCAAGACAACCCTTTTACCGAACAAGATGGAGCCATCAAAGCCGTTTATTCCTATGGACACAGAAACCCACAAGGAATGACCGTTCACCCCAAAACAGGAGAAATATGGGAAAATGAACACGGCCCAAAAGGTGGAGACGAAATCAATATCATCGAAAAAGGCAAAAACTATGGTTGGCCCGTCATCACTTACGGCATCAATTACAGTGGAACCACCATAACCGACAAAACCTCCATGCCCGGAATGGAACAACCCCTATACTACTGGAAACCCTCCATAGGACCCAGTGGCATGGCTTTTTCCAGTTCCAAAATCTACGGAAACTGGAAAGGAGATCTTTTTGTTGGATCCTTAAAATTCAAATATTTAGAACACCTCGTCCTCAAAAGAGGAAAAGTAGTAAAACGTGAAAAAATTCTCAACGAAATTGGACGAGTAAGAAATGTCAAAGAAGGTCCTGATGGATATCTCTACATCGGAGTGGAAGGAAAAGGTGTTTTGAAAGTAATCAAAAAATAAAAAAACCGGGCAAAGCACCCAAAACCTTTTGCTTTGCCTGGTTTCTGTACCCATAAAACTGTATCGCCATAAACTTTTTTCCATGAAAACATTACTGGCTGTCATCGGTGGTTTTACCTTAGGGCTGGCCACAATACTTTACCAAAACAAACCCCTAGAAAAAAGCATTGAAGACGGAGCAGAAATCTACCAAGATTTTTGCCTTCAGTGCCACTTGGACAGCGGTCAGGGCGTTTCGGGTGTTTTTCCTCCCTTGGCCGGATCTGATTATCTTCTCGACAATATCGATCGCAGTATCCGTGGAATCAAATACGGCCTAAGTGGCACCATCGTAGTCAACGATGAAGAATACAACGGCATCATGCAAAATCAAGGACTCGAAAACCAAGAAATTGCTGACGTCATGAACTACATCCTTAACAATTGGGGCAACCAGTCCGATGAAATCATAACCGCACAAAGAGTAAGCGCAATCAAAGAATAATAAGCTTAATGTGGAAAAATATTATCGCTATCTGTACATCGTTGTTTTTTTGTTTTTTCTGATTTGGATGATATTTTTAGACACCCACTCCCTAAAAATTCATCACGAGCTCAATCAGGAAATAGACAAACTGGAGGGACAAAAAAAAGAATTGATCGAAATGATTGATCGAGACAAAGCAAGCATAAATCAATTGCAAAGCAAAGACAGTCTCGAAAAATTTGCCCGCGAAAACTACGGCCACAAAAAAGAGGAAGAAACCATTTTCTACATCGAGTTCAAAGACAGTTTGGATTCACAAAAAGAGGAGTGATTTTTGTCCCATCTAAATGAATTTAATTTTTTAATGCCTCGATATAAATTGTATTTTTATACAAATTTCTATTAACATCCCATGGCCAGAATCATTGCAGTAGCTAATCAAAAAGGAGGGGTTGGTAAGACCACCACCGCGGTAAACCTCGCTGCAGGCTTGGCCATTTTGGAAAAGAAAATACTACTGGTCGATGCCGATCCTCAGGCCAATGCCACCTCAGGACTAGGCATAGACGTAAAAAGCAACAAACCGGGTACCTATCAATTATTGGAGCACACGGTCGAGGCCGAGCAAACCATACTCCCCTCCCAAACCCCCCATCTGGATCTTATTCCCTCACATATTGATCTGGTAGCCACCGAAATTGAATTGGTAGACAAAAAAGACCGAGAATACATGCTCAGAAAAGCATTACAACCCATAGCAGACCGATACGATTATATCATCATTGATTGCGCCCCTTCTCTGGGCTTGATTACCCTCAATGCCCTTTCAGCAGCACATTCCATTATCATTCCCATACAATGTGAGTATTTTGCTTTGGAAGGATTAGGAAAACTATTGAATACCATCAAAAGCGTACAAAAAATTCACAACAAAAACTTGGATATCGAAGGCCTGCTGCTCACCATGTACGATTCCAGGTTGCGACTCTCCAACCAAGTTGTAGATGAAGTAAAAAAACACTTTGGCAAAATGGTGTTCAAAACCATCATCCAAAGAAACACCCGGCTTAGTGAAGCCCCCAGCTTTGGTGAAAGCATTATCGACTACGATGCCACCAGCAAAGGGGCCAAGAACTATTTGTCCTTGGCCCATGAGATCATAAAAAAAGAGAAAAACAACAATGGCTAAAAAGTATAAAAAACAAGTTTTGGGAAGGGGCTTGTCTGCCCTTTTAGACGACCCGGAAAGAGAAATAAAATCGGCCAGCGACAACAACGCCGACCAAGTGGTGGGCAATATCATTGATCTGGAAATAAGTAAAATACAAGTCAACCCCTACCAGCCCCGTACCAACTTCAACGAAGAGGCCATCGAGGAATTGGCCGATTCCATCAAAACACTGGGAATCATCCAGCCCATAACCGTAAGAAAATTGGGACGGAACCAATACCAGATCATCTCCGGGGAACGCCGTTTTAGAGCAGTAAAATCTCTGGGGCTGGAATCCATTCCCACCTTCGTTAGAATCGCCAATGACCAAGAAACCTTAGAAATGGCCTTGGTCGAAAACATACAAAGACGCGACTTGGACCCCATAGAAATTGCCCTCTCTTATCAGCGCTTGGTTGAGGAAATCAAGCTAACTCAAAACCAACTCAGCGAGCGGGTAGGCAAAAAACGATCTACCGTGGCCAACTATATGCGACTGCTAAAATTGGATCCCATCATTCAGACCGGAATCCGAGATGGGTTCTTGTCCATGGGACATGGAAGGGCACTCATCAACATAGAAAACCCACAATTACAAATCCAAATCTACGAGAAAATAATCGCCAATAATCTGTCAGTCAGAGAAACAGAGTTACGCGTTCAAAACGCCAAGAAAATCAAAATCCCCAAAAGCCCAAAAGCAAACGAACCGGCAAAATTTTCCGAAAGTATTGAGGATTTGTCTAACTTCCTGAAAACCCGCGTTACCATCAGAGGTGACAAAAGCGGAAAGGGAAGCATACAAATCCCCTTCCAATCCCCCAAAGAAATGATCGAAATCATTAAAAAAATCAAAAGTGAAGACTAAAGTCTTTCTCCCCATTCTCCTATTACTCAACCTGCAACTCTTTTCGCAAGAACTTTCCCCCACAACTGAAAAGAGCAGAAAACAACGCCTGATAGAAAGCCCCCTCACCCCTTCCAAAGCGGCTTTCTATTCCGCCATTTTGCCGGGCTTGGGACAGGTTTATATAGGCAAAGCATGGAAAGTTCCTTTTGTATATGCCGCCATAGGTGCCTCCGTTTATGGATACGTATATCAACAAAATCAGCTGGATCGATACAGAACCGCTTACAAAAGACGGAATAACGGCTATACCGACGACGAATTTATAGAACTGATCCCCGACAAAAACAAATTGATCGAAGGAATGAAGTTTCACAAAAACTACAGAGATATGTCATTTCTATTTATCTTGGGAACTTATATGTTGAATATTTTGGACGCCAACGTTAGCGCCCATCTCATGCAATTCAACGTAAAAGACAATTTGACGATCAAGCCAAAATTCGAACCCGATCTCTATAATAATGATCCACAGGTTGGATTGAAAGTTTTGGTCAAACTCTAAATAAAATGGATATGAAATTAGCCTTATTGGGATATGGTCGAATGGGAAAAGCAATTGAACAAATTGCCCTCCAGAGGGGACATCAGATCGTGTGTAAAATTGACAAAGACCTCAAGGAAGGAAACATCACCGAAGCAGCAGTGGCCATAAATTTTAGCGTCCCCCAGGCCGCCGTCGAAAACATCAATTTAGCTCTTGAGCACTCTATCCCTGTTGTATGTGGAACCACCGGATGGTTGGAACATTATGACCAAGTTGCCCAAACCGCCATCGATCGACATTCGGCTTTTCTCTATGCTTCTAATTTCAGTATTGGGGTACATTTATTTTTTAAGCTCAACGAAAAACTCGCCAAAATGATGCATTCCCAAAAAGACTACACGCCAACACTGGAAGAAACCCATCACCTCCACAAGCTCGATGCCCCCAGCGGCACCGCCATAACGCTGGCCGAAGGCATCATCAACAACAGTGATTTCGAAAACTGGACATTGGCAAATCAAGAAAAAAAATCTCCCGTTAGCCTGTCCATTCAATCCATCAGGGAAGGGGAAGTCCCGGGCACTCATGTCGTAAAATACCAATCGATAATCGATGAAATCACCATAGAACACAAAGCCCACAACCGTAAAGGATTTGCCCTCGGGGCAGTAATTGCCGCAGAATGGATTTATGGTAAAAAAGGTATATTTAAAATGGATAACGTTCTAAACCTTTAAATGATGAGTGAAATTCAATGGATTTTATTTGCGCTTCTGCTCCAGGTCGTACACTTTTTAGGGACTTGGAAACTCTACAAAGCTGCCGGTGAGCAAGCTTGGAAAGCCATTGTACCCGTATACAATGTCGTTGTTTTTCTAAAAATACTACACCGCCCCAAATGGTGGGTCGTACTGCTTTTTTTTCCGGTTATCAATCTGATGATGTTTATGGTTTTGTGGGTAGATACAGCAAAACATTTCGGAAAAAATAAACCAATCGATGGAGTCATTGCCATTTTGAGTTTGGGATTTTACCTCTACACCCTCAACTATCAAAAAAATCCCCAATACATTTCCGATAAATCACAAATTACCCGATCGGCCTTTAGCGAATGGATCGGTTCCATCGTCTTTGCGGTGGTTGCTGCCACTTTTGTTCACAACTACTTTTTTCAGCCTTACATCATTCCCACAGGTTCCCTAGAAAAATCACTACTCATAGGTGATTTTTTGTTCGTGAGCAAGTTCCATTACGGATCCAGAATTCCCACCACACCCCTGGCCTTTCCTATGGTACACGATACCCTGCCCCTACTGAAAATTAGATCGTACCTCAAGCAACCCCAACTCCCCTACTTGAGGCTACCGAGATTTCAAAAAATCAAAAGAAACGACATCGTTGTTTTCAATTGGCCGGCAGATACCGTTCGCCGGTTTTTTGTCAAAGAAGCGGGAGTAAAAAAACCATTGGACAAAAAATCCAATTACGTAAAAAGATGTGTAGGTATTGCAGGAG
>CAZGUB010000097.1:0-5253 GCA_964528935.1 uncultured Flavobacteriaceae bacterium
AATACAAAATTGCTACCGAGATATAGATCAAAAGGGCATAGAAAAACAACTGCCCATTTCTGATCCAATTGATCTCACTGGGAATCAGCCCATCGAGATTGCTGAAAATATATATTTCAAAAAAGATCAAGGCCGTAACCCCGACCAAGAGCAACGCCGCCAGCAAAATTCCCACCATCATAGAGTAGAGATATTGCCGAATAAATGATCGAGAGAGTGCCACGTGGTATGAGCCCTCAAAACTGGAAAAAATAGAACTCACACCATTGGCCGTCAGGAAAACTGATAACAAAAAAACCGAGGACAATAATCCGGCACGTTGTTTTTGACGGATATCATTGAAGATATCAGTAAAAAAGCTTTGGCTCTCCTGGGGTAACAAAAGCTCTATAAAATTGAACAATACCCCATCAAAGTTTTCAATCGGTATAAATGGAATCAGGTTTAAAATAAAAAGCAAGAAAGGAAAAAGTGCCATAAAAAAACTGAAAGAGATACTTCCTGCCCGAGAAGAAAGGGCTCCTTTCACGATTCCAGAAATGTACATTTCCAGCAAGTCGTAAAACGAAAAAGCTCGGTAACCCGGCAGCTTTATGGCTTCCAAAAAGATAACAAGGTTTTTTACAACCGGAATGGTTTTTAATTTCGCTCTCAAACAAAATTTCCTTTGACCAAAGATAAAACAAATCTGTTTGTGTTTGTAAATTTGCCAGATGCAAACCTTGTTGCTATTGGTCGGAAAAACTACGGATGCGAGAATCGATTCTTTAATGCATGAATACATAAAAAAAATCAATCGCTACCAACCTTTTGAAATCGATATTCTACCCGAGCTCAAAAAAAAAGGCAAAATCACCCCTCAAGTCCAAAAAGAGAAAGAAGGAAAGTACATAATCGAAAAATTCAAAAAAGGCGACCTTATCGTCCTACTGGATGAAAACGGAAAAACCCACAGCTCTGTAAATTTTTCCCGCTATATAAATCAAAAAAGACTGGGAAGTCAAAAAAGATTGGTGTTTGTCGTTGGAGGTCCCTATGGATTTTCTGCAGAGGTCTATGAACATGCACAAGAAAAAATTTCCCTCTCCTGCATGACATTTTCCCATCAAATGGTGCGCTTATTTTTTCTGGAACAACTCTACCGTGTCAATACAATCCTCAATAACGAACCCTATCACCACCCCTAAACCATGGAACTGATTTTTGGAACCCATAATGCCAACAAAGTACTGGAAATCGCCAAGCTATTGCCCTCCCATTTCAAACTTTTGAGCCTGAAAGACCTGAACCACAACACAGCGATCGTAGAAAACGGAGCAACACTAAAGGAAAATGCTTTGATCAAGGCCAAAACCATTCATCGTCTTTACCGCAAAAACTGCTTTGCCGACGACAGCGGTCTTGAAGTAAAAGCCCTCAACGGAGCACCTGGTGTATATTCTGCTCGATATGCCGGCAACCACAAAAGTGATGAAGACAATACGGTAAAACTTTTGCATAACCTAAAAAATTTCTCCGACCGATCGGCCCAATTCCGAACCGTAATCGCTTTGATATTCGACCAAAAAGAATACTTTTTTGAGGGCATCGTTGGTGGCGAAATTGCACTCCAAGCCAGCGGCAAAAATGGATTTGGCTACGATCCAATTTTTATCCCCAAACAAAAAAACATTAGTTTTGGCCAAATGTCCCTATTGGAAAAGAACAAAATCAGCCACCGGGCTAGGGCTTTTGAAAAGTTGATACAATTTCTGAAATCTAAGAATTCGTTTTGAGATCGAAATTGTTAATTTTATAAAATATTAAAGCACAGTAGGATTGATAAGTAGACGTTTCCAGCTTTTGTTCTTTTTGATTTGTTGTCATACCGCATATGGACAGGAAGTTGTGCAGTACCTTAAGGGCGTTGTAGAAAACGAATCTACCGGTTTTCCCATGGAAAGTGTCCACGTTTTGAACCTCAACTTGATCGAAGGGACCACCACAGACAGCAAGGGAAATTTCGAAATCCCAGCGAAGGTCAACGATACCCTCTATTTTTCCTATTTGGGATACAAATCTCTCAAAGTTGCCGTCACCAACGATATGATTAAATTTGGAAACTCAAAATTCCAAATCACCCAGTTGGCCTATGCCCTCGAAGAAATTATTTTGCGACCCTATCAGTTAACCGGTTATTTGGACATCGATGTCAAAAATGTACCCATCAATACCGCCGGGCGATACAGGATTCCCGGGCTGGCCAGTGCCGGATACGAAGGGGGCAGCAGAAACCGCTATGCCATCTCCAAGACTTTTGCTGCCATTTTTAACCCCGTAGATTTTCTGCACAATCTTTTTGGAAACAAAGGAGTTCAGATGCAAAAACTCAAGAAAATGAGAGAAGACGATGGGCTAAAAAACCTGTTGGCCTCTAAATTCGATCGTGAAATCATCACCCAACTACTCAATCTGGAGCGAGTAGACTTGGATGAAATCCTCAGAAATTGTAACTATTCCGACACCTTCATCAAAGAATCCAACGATCTTCAGATCTTGGAAGCCATCAGCGAATGTTACGAGGAATACCGTGTTCTTCAAATGTGAAATAAATGGTATTACGAATACCATTTATTTAAATCTGCCCGGCTAAAACCCATCCATTTTGAACAATTTTAAACTTAATTGGTTGCATAATATACCGACAGCTAAAGAAAGACAAAACTTCTAGAATTCATCCATATTTTGACGAAGAAGCCCTATCTTTGCTACCATTACAACCTTTATGAAGCTAAGTCCATTAAATGCCATTTCGCCCATTGACGGGCGTTATCGCGGAAAGACCAAAAGCCTTTCTGAATATTTTTCCGAAGAAGCCCTTATTCGTTATCGCGTGAGGGTAGAAATAGAGTATTTCATTGCGCTTTGTCAAATTCCACTACCACAATTGCAATCGATTAACCCCAATATTTTTGAAGATTTGAGAAGTATATATCGGCATTTTTCTGAAAAAGATGCCCTTGAAATCAAAGAAATCGAAAAAACCACGAATCACGACGTCAAAGCGGTAGAATATTATATCAAAAAAGAATTCGACAAACTCGATTTGAACAAGTACAAAGAGTTCATTCACTTTGGATTGACCTCCCAAGATATAAACAACACGGCCATTCCGCTATCGATTAAGGAAGTCATTCAAAAAGTTTACCTCCCCAATCTAGAGGAGGTTTTGGTTTGTTTGTCTGAGCTTTCCGAAGCTTGTTCCGACATTCCCATGCTCTCCAGAACCCATGGCCAAGCAGCCTCTCCCACCATGTTGGGAAAAGAAATTGCTGTATTTACCCATCGTTTGGAAATCCAAAAATCGGGTTTGATGCAAGTAGAAAACGCCGCCAAATTTGCCGGAGCTACCGGAAATTTCAATGCCCACCAAGTGGCCTATCCCAACATCGATTGGAAAAAATTTGGAAGAGATTTTGTCGAAACACAATTGGGGTTACATTATTCCTTTCCCACCACCCAAATTGAACACTACGACAGCATTGCTGCGCTTTGCGATGCCCTGAAAAGAATCAATACCATTTTTATTGATTTCAACAGAGACATCTGGACCTATATTTCTATGGATTATTTCAAACAGCTGATTCAAAAAAATGAAGTGGGATCCTCTGCCATGCCTCATAAAGTAAATCCTATCGATTTTGAAAATGCCGAAGGAAACTTGGGAATTGCCAATACCATTTTAAATTTCTTTTCTACCAAACTTCCCATTTCCAGATTGCAGAGAGATCTGACGGACAGCACCGTATTGAGAAACATAGGAGTCCCCTTTGGACACATATTGATTGCTTTCAAGTCCATGGTAAAAGGAGTCAAAAAGCTAAATGTAAACCGCGAAAAAATCAGTTCTGACCTAGAGGACAACTGGTCCATTGTTGCCGAAGCGATCCAGACTATACTCAGAAGAGAAAAATATCCCAACCCCTACGAAGCCCTAAAGGCACTCACCCGAACCGGCCAAGTGATCGATAAAGCGGCCATGCACAATTTTATCGACCAATTGGATATCGATGTATCCATCAAAGACGAGCTAAAAAAAATCACACCCTCCAATTATACCGGAGTTGCATAGTTTTTGACCCTAAATTCCTGCTTTTTTGAGCTGTGCTCCTCCGGGCAAATTCATCCGACTGATCAGCTTCCCCATATTTTCCAGGTTGAGATCACCTTCTATTAACAAAAGAACGGTCTCTATATTTATTCCCTTTAAATGGGCTTTGGGAACTGCGTTGGATACCCCACTGGAAAACATCAATATACTACTGATTTTTTCGTCCGATTCTCCTTCTTTGACATAGACCTGCAGATCGGTTTGATCTTCGGACATGGAAACCAGAAGATCCAATGCTTGTTTTTTGGATTCCGATTTTACCCAAAGATCAATCTCCTCACCAATAGGTTCGGATCCGGTAATCAAAGCCTTGAAAGTCTTAATTCCTTTGATCATTTCCAGAAGGGCAGAACTGTCTGGATCTCCACCAGACAAGGACATACTGCCCAAAAGCTGAAACATTTGGGCACTAATACTGATGGCCGTCACCTCTTTGTTGTTTTGGTATTTTTCAAAAATAGACTGGCCAGATGTCAGCATGGGCAGACAAGCGAGCACTAGCAAAAAGAATGTTTTATTCATCTTTTTAATATTATGTAAGTTGTTGGTAATGAGAGTTTAATCATGTCGGTGGGTGTTGGTCTTTACCGTGTTAAATGCCCATTATGGGCTTTCATAGAAATGATCTTAGGTATAAAAATAACCATTAAGCCGTCGATTAAAAAAGTTTAGCAAACAATTAATAATACTTTATGAGGAAAAACTGAGGTTTGGCATGAAATATGTACTTTTACAAAAGTGTTCAAATACACCCCGATGAGATTATTTCGTTTTCCTGTTTTTTTGAGTCTTTTTTTTGTTTTTTGGATCGCTTGTTCGAAGGATAACGACACGTCTACTACCACACCAACCGAAACAGATCCGCCGGCCATCGTTTCCGACATCAAAGAAGAACCTGAACTTCTTTTGGGTTCTTGGAATTTGAGTCAGAACACCACAGTCCAAAAAGAAAATGCCTCGTCTCCCGATTGCAATGCTAAGAACATCCATTTTTTGGAGGACAATCTTTTTTATCTACAATACTTGGATAAGCGTATCAAAGGGAAATACGAAATTATCGATGCCACCAGTGTAAGATTGTTGAGTGGCACCTCTACCATAGG
>CAZGUB010000098.1:0-5250 GCA_964528935.1 uncultured Flavobacteriaceae bacterium
GTCATAATGGTGGCAGGGTTGGAATTGATAAGAATGGTTTCAATTCCATCTTCCCTGATGGATCTCAGGGCTTGGGTCCCGGAATAGTCAAACTCACAGGCTTGGCCAATAATGATAGGGCCTGAGCCAATAATTAAAATGCTCTTTATCTCAGATCTCTTCGGCATAAATATATAGTTTTCAAAAAAGTTGAATATAAAAAAAAGGTGTTACTCAAAATAGAATAACACCTTTAAGTTGTTATAATTTATTATCATTTTTTATGTCGCGGCTCTGAGGATATGGAAATTTTCTTTCTTCCTTTGGCTCTTCGGCTCGCCAAAACTTTTCGTCCTTTGGCAGTAGCCATTCTCTCACGGAATCCGTGTTTATTTCTTCTTTTTCTCCTAGAAGGTTGGAAGGTTCTTTTCATTGTTTTAATGCATTATCTTAAAGCCGGGCAAATATACAACATCTTTTTTCTTATACAAATGGTTTTCGCCCTATTCTTATTAACTTGCAAAACAAAACAAACAATATGTTCCCTAAAATAATAAAACTGATTTTGGCCGTTGCGCTATTGGGCTATGGAGGATACGAATTTTACGAAAACTATATCGGAAACGGGATTTTTCTTAGCCTGCTATCGGGGGTCTTCGTCCTTTTATACTTCAAAAACGAAATCATTATTCTTGCTTTTTTACGTTTGAGAAAACAAGACTTTTCGGGAACCGAGCGCTGGCTTAATAGAATTAAAAACCCGAAACTTTCTTTGGTTCGCAAACAACAGGGATATTTTTACTACCTCCACGGCATCATCCAGTCCCAACAAAACCTTACAATGGCCGAAAAGCACTTCAAAAAAGCCATAGAGCTGGGATTGTCCATGACCCATGATCTGGCCATGGCAAAAATGAGTTTGGCAGGCATACTGATGCAAAAAAGAAGAAAACGAGAGGCAACTGCTCTGCTGGCCGAAGCAAAAAAACTCGACAAACAAGGAATGCTGAACGATCAACTAAAAATGATGCAACAGCAAATGAAACGCATCTAATAGTAACCGGCTTCGGGAATCGCTACCTCATAGTATTTTCTGGATTTGTTGTTGAGGTGATTCTCCAAAAGCCAAGGGTTGTGGATTTTCAAAATTTTGTAATTAATTCCCATTTTCTTGGCAAAAGTCGCCAAATTGGTAATGGCGGTATCCAAACCATGGACATGAACTGGCGGAGCCTGGTACAAATCACTTTTGTCAAATACATAACCGTATTTTGAGGGGTTTTCGATAATTTCTTTGACGGCCAATATTCTAAAAACATAGCGACTGGTTTCACTACCCAACCTCAGGTCAAAATAATTGTCGACTTGTTGTCGGTCTAAATTTCTTTGAATTCCCGATATGCCACGGTTATAAGAGGCTGCAGCCAGTGTCCAGGATCCGAGTTTCTTTTTGGCATTTTTCAAATACTTTGCAGCCATTTGGGTGGAAAGTTCAATATGATAGCGCTCATCTACATTGCTGTTGATTTCCAATCCGTATTCCCTGCCGGTGGTTCTCATAATCTGCCAAAAACCTTTGGCTCCAGCAGGTGATATGGCATTGCTCAATCCACTTTCTATTACGGCCAAATATTTAAAATCCAATGGGACTTCTTCCACTTCCAATATTTTTTCAATGGTCGGAAAATATTTATTAGCGCGTTTAAGCATAAGCATCATATTGGATTGCCAGTAGGTGTTGACCAATAATTCTCTGTCCATTCGTTCTCTTAGGTCGGGAGCACTCAGAGGTATTTTCTCATTGGCAAATGCCAAGGTGTCAGGAAGATCTAGGGCATAGACCTTGTAGGTCGGCTGATCTCCATAACTCTTTAATGCGGTGAGACCATTGTAGTTGAATACATACCCGGAAAGCAACAGCATCAATACAGGCAATATTAGCATCCAATACTGTAAAAATCTTTTGTTTTTCATCTTTAAAACGATTGGGTGACGAGCGGATAGCTTCCTAAATAAAAGTTTTTTGAGTATTTTCGACGCTGTCACCAGTTTTCAAAATGTTAAATTATTCCAAATTACTTAAATCCTCAAAATTTCCCGATAAAATAATTGGAAGGTTTTGGGTAAACCACTCACTTTGGGTCAATATAATGGCATGATCGCCGGGTATTTTGATCACCGGTCGTTGTATGTTTCTAAATGGGAAAACAACATCGTCGACCCCATGAATGTGAATCAGCTGACTGAGGGGTTTATTTTTGTCCCATTTGACCAGCCGGTCTATGGCCCAATTCAAATATTCAGGATCCCGCTCTGACAAATATCTCTGATAGCGTTTCAACCGCACTCGGATGGCATCGCCAAAAACAAATAGGGCAAAAACTTCTATGTTTTGGATCCACTTTGTAGGCAATAGTTTGTGGGCATTGGTCACCTTTGCCACTTTCATCGACTGGGAAAGCTCTTGATCACTTTTGATACTGGAAACGATAATCACTCTTTCACAATTAATAAAATTGGCCATTTCCTGGACCAATACCCCCCCAAAGGAAACTCCCAGAAGGATGGGGTTTTGGTGATGGATTCTGGAACACATTCTTTGGGCGTACTGCTCCAAAGATTCAGCCTTATTGGGTGGAAACCAAGAAAGGTAAACAATGTCGTAGTTTTTGGGAAATTCAATCCGCTCAAAAATCCTAGGATTGGCTCCCATACCCGGCATCAAGTAAATTGATTTTTTGCCCATCTTTTGCCGTTTTGTATTGTCAATTGCTTAAAAAATGCTTAACTTTGCTCTCCCCCTCAAGAACTATATCTTTTTATTATTACTTTTTAATTAAACCAAATTTGAATTTAAAGTGATGAATGCTGTAGAATTACAAAACAACGAATTCTTGAGACAATTCGAAACCCAAGTCGATGGATGTCTCGCCAAAATTGAGTACGCCGAACAAGAGCGGAAAATTTTCCTCACCAAAATCGTCATCCCGGGAGAGATTGACAATGCTGAGTTTGAGGAAAATTTTATCAAAAGTGTTTTGGAGTTTATCTCCGAAAAAAACATGAAAGTAGTGCCTACTTCCCCCAAAATTGCGGGGTTTGTAAGACGCAACAAGTCGTACAAATCTCTTTTGCCGGTAGGCATTAAACTTTGATTATTTTCAAGGTCTTGCATACCCTTCCTCGTCTATGGTTTGAAGGGTAATTTTTTGAATCTGATTGACCAGCCCGGGGTTCCACGGCACCCTTACTTTGACGTAGTTCTCGCTGAATCCGTTGATGTATCCTTTTTTGTTTTCGTGCTCAAAAAGAACATCCACGCTTTTCCCCAGCTGACCCTCATAAAAAGCACGTCTTTTTTTTACAGACAACCCCCTCAACATCTTACTTCTCTTGTGCCGGTTTGCGCCGTGCACCACCTCTGCATAGCCAATGGCCTCGGTATTGGGTCTTTCTGAATAGGAGAAAACGTGTAAATAAGAAATGTCTAATTCAGACAAAAAATGGTAGGTATCCAAAAAAGCCTCTTCGGTTTCGCCAGGAAAACCTACAATCACATCCCCTCCTATGCAAGCATTGGGCAGGGTGTTTTTGATCAAGGCCACTCTTTCTTTGTATAAATCAGTCAAATACCTTCTTTTCATCTTCCTCAAAATTTCATCATTTCCACTCTGCAAGGGAATGTGAAAATGAGGAACAAAGGCACGACTTTGCGCAACAAAATCGATTATTTTATCGGAGAGTAGATTGGGCTCTATGGAGGAAATCCTGATCCTTTTTAACGCTTCAATTTCATCTAGAGCACTGATTAAATCCAAAAAAGTATGTTGATGCTTTTTATTGCCAAACTCTCCTTTTCCATAATCTCCAATGTTGACCCCTGTCAAGACAATTTCTTTGATTCCCCTTTGGGTAATTTCTTTTGCTTGGTCAATGATGCGGTCTAGGCTATCGCTACGCGAAATTCCCCTGGCTTGTGGAATGGTACAGTAGGTACATTTGTAATCACATCCATCTTGCACCTTCAAAAAAGCTCGGGTTCGATCCTCTAAAGAATAAGAACTTTGGTAAAAATTGGCTTGGTCAATTTCACAAGCGTGAACATCGCCCAAGGATTTTTTGGTCAGATCACCTAAGTAATCGATCAGTTTAAATTTTTCGGTCGCCCCCAAAACCAAATCCACTCCATCTATGGCAGCCAATGCCTGCGGTTGTAGTTGTGCATAGCAACCAATGGCGGCAACAAAAGCTTCGGGGTTTTGCTGCAAAGCTTTTTTTACCAATCCTTTGAATTTTTTATCGGCATTTTCTGTTACCGAACAGGTATTGATCACATAGACTTCGGCGGGAGATTCAAAAGGGACCCGCACAAATCGTTCCGGATCAAAATCTCTGGATATGGTCGCTGTCTCAGAAAAATTAAGTTTACACCCAAGGGTATAAAAGGCCACCCTGGGACGTGTTATTTTTTCTTTAACCTGATCCACTACTGCCATCCAATTTGGATTGAAAAAAGTTGTACTTTGTGGCAAATATACAATCTTTAGTCTTGCCAATTCCTCCCAATTTAACGCTTGCTCTAAAACGAATGGGAAGTCTTGTCCTTGTTTTTTGTTGGATATCGTGTCAAAACGACAAACAAGATCTGTCTCATCAGGTCTTTCGGTACAATGAATATGGAAACATCACCTCCTTAGATCCTGCCTTTTCGCGCAATCTTCCCAACATCTGGGCCACCACTCAATTGTTCAACGGCTTGGTACAATTGGACGATAATTTAAATGTGATACCGGACATTGCTAAAGATTGGACAATTTCCGATGATGGTTTGAATTATAGATTCATCCTCCGAGACGATGTTTTTTTTCATGAAGACGATGCTTTTGGTCCCGACAAAACCAGAAGCGTAACGGCCCAAGATTTTGTTTACAGTTTCCAGCGGCTTATCGACCCGCAGCTGGCCTCGCCCGGCAGCTGGGTAATGCAAAACGTAAAAGGATTTCGGGCAATTTCTGAAAAGGTGTTGTCCATAGATCTCAGAAAACCTTTTCCAGCATTTCTGGGATTGCTGAGCATGCGCTATTGCTCTGTGGTGCCTCGAGAAGTGATTGCAAAAAGAGGAGAGCTATTTAGAAAATATCCCATCGGCACCGGCCCCTTTGCCTTTAAAATTTGGGAAGAAGAAGTCAAATTAGTATTAAGAAAAAACCCGCACTATTTTGAAAGAGATTCTCTAAACCAATCCCTACCCTATTTGGAAGCGATTGCCAT
>CAZGUB010000099.1:0-5169 GCA_964528935.1 uncultured Flavobacteriaceae bacterium
CCAAAAGTGTTGAAAAACCGCCCATGTCAAAAAACTAAATTAAAATGCCAAGATCAGTAAATGCAGTAGCTTCCAGAGCTCGAAGAAAAAAAATCCTCAAACAAGCCAAAGGTTATTTTGGAAGACGTAAAAACGTCTGGACCGTGGCCAAAAACGCCGTAGAAAAAGCCATGCTTTACGCCTACCGCGACCGAAAAACCAAAAAACGAAACTTCAGATCTCTTTGGATCGCCAGAATTAATGCTGGTGCCAGAACACACGGTATGTCCTACAGCCAGTTTATGGGAAAAATCAAAGCCAACAAGATCGAACTCAACCGCAAAGTGTTGGCAGATTTGGCCATGAACAACCCCGAGGCCTTCAAAGCCATCGTGGACAAAATAAAATAAATTCCCCACACCAAACAACTCATCCTTCATGGATGGGTTGTTTGTTTTTCGAACCTCGGAAACTTAGACAAAGTCCATTCGCATCCCGGCCGACCATCATAATCAGTACGGTAAAAAATGAAATACACCATCTACCACAACCCCAGATGTAGAAAATCCAGAGAAGCCCTACAACTACTTCAGGAAAGACAACTGGAGGTTGAAGTCGTCAAATACCTCGAACAACCATTCGACAAAAATTCCCTAGGTGCGGTGCTTCAAAAAATAAAAATGCAACCCGCTGCCCTGATTCGAAAAAACGAACAAATTTGGAAAAAAGAGTTTGCCTCACAAAATCTCGATCCTAATCAGCTCATAGAAATCATGGTCGCCCACCCACAGCTTATTGAAAGACCCATTGTTACCGCGCACAATAGTGGTGTTTTGGCCAGACCCCTAGAACAATTGATTAATTTTTTGGTCTCCTCTTAAACCTTTTGGGTTTTAAAAGGTCTCACATAGGAATTAATAAAAAACATGAAAAACATATTGTACCTCGCCCTAATTTGTCTTACCACCTCCGTTTTGGGACAATCTCCGACAAATAAAAATCCCAAAATAAAGCTCAGCGGCATGGTAGTCGACCGGGAAACTCAGCAACCGCTGGAGTATGCCACGATCAGCTTACGCAGTGTTCAAAACCCCGAAACCTTGCAGGGAGGAATTACCGGTTTTGACGGGAAATTCCTACTCGAAATCCCCTCCGACAACTATGACATCACCATCGAATACATCGGTTTTGAGAAATATGCGCAAAAGGGCGTGGCCATAGATGCGGCCAAAGACTTGGGTACCATTGCCCTACAAATTGCCGATATGGCTTTGGAAGGTGTAGAAGTAATGGCCGAAAAGACAGAAGTAGAAATCAGACTCGACAAGAGAATCTATAACGTGGGAAAAGACCTCACCGTAAGAGGTGGAAGCGTAGCCGATGTTTTGAATAATGTACCCTCAGTTTCGGTCGATATTGAAGGAAACGTATCCCTAAGAGGGAATGAAAATGTACGGATTTTGATCAATGGAAAACCCTCCGGTCTAGTGGGAATCTCCGGACCCCAAGGCCTGCAACAGCTCCCCGCCGAGTCCATCGAAAAAGTAGAAGTAGTCACTTCGCCCTCTGCCCGTTACGGAGCCGAGGGAACCGCCGGAATCCTAAACATCATCCTCAAAAAACAAGAACTCTTGGGTTTCAACGGAAATTTTGTCGCCAACGGCGGTCAGACAAAGGTTGATGTCATCCCATCCAGCTACGGCGGTTCGGCCAACATCAACCTCAGAAAAGACAAATTCAATATTTTCTCCACCAACTCCTACAGCAGCGGTATTTCGGTGGGGGATATCTATAACGAAAATGAATATTTTAACGGCAGTGATCCCAGTACCTTTCTCGAGGAAGGCCGAAAACCAGAACGCGAAAACAGTAGTTTATTCTCAAGTTTAGGGGTAGAGTACTACTTCAAAGAAAACACCTCCCTCATCGTCAGTGGATTTGTCCGAGACCGCTCTGGTGACGATTACTCCAAAAACGTTCTCAAAAGATTTGACGCCAACCGAAACATCATCGACGAATCTCAATTAATCGAACGCGAACAAGATTTGGACGATGCCCGCCAAATTAGCGTCAATTTCGACTCTAAAATCGATGACAAAGGACAGGAACTGACTGCTGTTTTTCAATACGAAGAAAATGCAGAAGACGAAAAAGCAGACATCGACAACAGCGACGACTCTCGGGACGAAAAAGTGAACCAATTTGAAAACGAAAAAAGAATATTGCTCCAAGCAGATTACGTCCTCCCACTCGACGAAAACACCCAATTCGAATTTGGATTTAGGGGCAACTACTCCAACCAAGAAACCGACTACCAGGTATTCCAAATCGACCAAAGCGATTTCAAGCTCAACACCGATTTGTCCAACGTCCTAGTTTACAAAGAGCACATCAGTGCCTTGTACTCGCAATTTGGAAAAAAATTGGAGAACTTTTCCTTCCTGTTGGGACTCCGTATGGAAGATTCTAAAATCGTGGTCGACCAGCGAACCATCAACGACTACACCGAAAAAAACTACACCAAACTCTTTCCAACCGTCAATTTGTCCTACGAGTTTAGCGAACAAGAAAGTTTGATCTTGGGGTACAGCCGACGAATTTCAAGACCCCGAGGAAGATTTTTGAATCCTTTTCCCTCTCGGGCCAGTGTTGCCAACTTTTTTCAGGGAAATGCCGATTTGGATCCCAGTTATTCCAACACCATCGACATTGGCTATCTGAAAAGATGGGACAAAGTCACCTTCAACTCCTCCATCTACTACCAAAAATCCACCGATGTCTTTACTTTTATTTCTGAGGACAATGGTCAGGAAGCCATCATCAGCGGAAATCCCAACGATCCCAACAGCGCGGTCGTCAAAGTTCCCATCATCGTCAGAAACCCCATCAACTTGGCCGAAAACAATCGAACAGGATTCGAGTTTACGCTGAGCTTCAACCCCTCCAGAAAATCAAGAATTTTTGCCAATTTCAACCTTTTCAACTCCGAAACCATCGGAACCTATAAAGGTACCGACTTTGGCAGAACCAATTTAAGCTGGTTTTCGAGGGTCAACACCAAATTTACCATTTTTAAAGACATCGACTGGCAATTTCAGGCCTTCTACCGGGGTCCACGAGAAACCGCCCAATCCAAAAGCAAAGGCATGATCTTTACCAGCACGGCTTTCAACAAAGAAATTTTCAACAAAAAAGGCACCCTTTCCTTTAGGGTCAGCGACCTATTCAACACCGCCATGTTCGAGTCAGAAACTTTTACACCAACCTTCTACAACAGTGGCGTTTACAGAAGAAGTTTGCCTTCCTTCAATCTATCCCTAACCTACAGGATCAA
The DNA here is from genome assembly GCA_964528935.1 of uncultured Flavobacteriaceae bacterium. GTDB lineage: Bacteria > Bacteroidota > Bacteroidia > Flavobacteriales > Flavobacteriaceae > UBA8316. Next base: position 3,314 of record CAZGUB010000099.1, read on the forward strand.
CCAAAAAGAGAACAACAGAAGACAGCGATCACAAAATACAGCTGGGGGAGGAAACGAGGGAGATTTTGACTTCTAAGCGTCCGAAGCGCTGGATTTTTCTCTTCGATCTTTTAGATATTGCATCAAAGATCCAAACAACCAATAAGGGATCACAAAGGTCAGTAGGAAGATCATCAACCAAAAGCCGATGGTCAAAATGGAGAGAAAAGCTAAAAATCCGAGATATTGGTCAAATTCAAACATGATCTAAAATTCTAACTCAAATTTACAGCTTTTTCTTTTTTCTGTAGCCCCTCCTCAAAAAATTATTTCAACAGCCCCAACAAAAGCCTTATTTTTGTTTGTAGAAAATTAATCGTCATGGAGTACCGCATTGAAAAAGACACCCTAGGCCCCGTAGAGGTTCCCGCAGAGGCCTACTGGGGGGCACAAACCGAACGCTCGAGAGGCAACTTCAAAATCGGCCCCTCGGCATCCATGCCTTTGGAAATTGTTTATGGATTTGCCTATCTCAAAAAGGCTGCAGCCTATACCAACCACGAGGCAGGTATACTCGACCACAAAAAAAGAGACCTCATCGCCCAGGTATGCGACGAAATCCTTCAAGGCCAGCTCGACGATCAATTCCCGCTTGTAATCTGGCAAACCGGATCGGGCACCCAGAGCAACATGAATGTCAACGAGGTCATTGCCAACCGTGCCCATGTGTTGGAAGGAAATCAACTGGGAGAAGGACAAAAAACCTTGGCACCCAACGACGATGTTAACAAATCCCAATCCTCTAACGATACCTTTCCCACGGCCATGCACATTGCGGCCTATAAAAAAATTGTAGAAAATACCCTGCCCGGTCTGGAGCAGCTCCGAGATGCGCTTGAAGTCAAATCCAAAAGCTTTGCCCAGGTGGTCAAAATAGGACGTACCCACCTGATGGATGCGACCCCCCTCACCCTTGGACAAGAATTTTCGGGCTACGTCTCCCAGTTGGATCATGGCATCCAAGCCCTCAAAAACACCCTGGCCCATCTTTCAGAACTGGCACTGGGTGGAACTGCAGTAGGCACAGGAATCAATACCCCAACTGGTTATGCCGATAAAGTGGCCCAATACATCGCTTCGTTTACCTCCCTACCTTTTGTGACAGCTCAAAACAAATTCGAAGCCCTAGCCGCCCACGATGCCATTGTAGAAAGTCATGGTGCACTCAAACAAATCGCTGTTTCCCTCAACAAAATTGCCAACGATATCCGTCTCCTCTCCTCCGGCCCGCGATCCGGAATCGGAGAGATCACTATCCCTGCCAACGAACCCGGAAGCTCTATTATGCCCGGAAAAGTAAATCCCACCCAGTGCGAAGCCATGACCATGGTCTGCGCACAGGTAATGGGCAACGACGTGGCCATAGGTGTCGGAGGAATGCAGGGTCACTACGAGCTCAATGTTTTCAAACCCCTCATGGCCGCAAACATCATACAATCGGCACAACTCTTGGGTGACGCTTGCCGCAGCTTTACCGAAAATTGTGTGGTAGGTATCGCCCCCAACCAACAACGCATTGACCAACTGGTCGATAACTCCCTCATGCTGGTCACAGCCCTAAACACCAAGATAGGATATTACAAGGCCGCAGAAATCGCCAACAAAGCCCATGCCGAAGGCAGCACCCTCAAAGAAGCAGCCCTCGCACTGGGCTATCTCACCGCACAAGAATTTGACCAATGGGTTCGTCCCGAGGACATGATTTAAAAACAATTACGATAAATAACAGTTAATAATTGAAATTAAGAAAATCACACCTAAATATACCTCAGTATTAAAATTGAGTTTGGGGATTTATTTTGAAGATTAAGATCTTT
>CAZGUB010000100.1:0-5129 GCA_964528935.1 uncultured Flavobacteriaceae bacterium
ACTGCTCCAAGCATTTTGGCCTCTTTGATGGCTTTAGAGGACCAGGTGCCCGTATTGATGTATCCGGCTTTGTTTTCCAAGAGGTTGTAGGCGGTCATCAAAAATTGCAAACTGGCACCTCCTTGCAAAAAAAGGGCTTTATAGCCTTTGTCCTCCAATCCCAACAGCTGAAGCGAGAGAGAGCAGGCCTCATCCATGATGTTTATAAACTCAGCACTTCTGTGTGAAATCTCGATGAGGGATAAACCTATATTGTCCAGTTCTAAAACGGCTTGGGCCGCACCTTGGATTACTTCTTGGGGAAGGATGGCGGGACCGGCACTAAAATTGTGTTTTTTCATCTTTTTAGAGTAATGTGAGTTGTTGGTAATGAGAGTTTAATCATGTTGGAGGGTGTTGGTCTTTGCCGTATTAAATACCCAATATGTGCTTTCATGGGTTGATAAATCTATGTTGATGATGATGAAAATTGAGTCGTGGTATTGAAAATTTGCCTTTGTATTGATAATCGCCTATGGGCGTTGTTATCGGATTTAAAAGTGCAAATATCAAAAGTTCATTCCAATAACCAATTGATAAATGATTAATTTTTTTAACAAAATCATGAACTAAAAAGTTGGGAATTATAGGGAGAGTAAAAAGCTCAGGGTGTCCACTCCGTCTGCATAATCCCACAACGCTGGTCTTTGAGCCGCTCCAAATGAGACACCCCCAGCCACGTTGGTATGAGTAACCACACATTGAATTTCTTCTTGTTTTTCTTCTAGATTTTTTCTCAAGGTTTTCACCTCTTCGTAATACTCATAATGAGCCGTAGCGATAGGGGAAGCGATGGCATTGTTTTCTCTCAAAATAAAAAAACCATTTTCCAAAAAATCGAATTCACTCATTAGAAACACTGCTTTGTTGTAGTCGTAATTGTTGGCATACTTGTCCATTTTGATCACATCACGATGGGGATACAACCCACCAAAAATAAGATTGAGATCATATCCTTTGGGCAAATAAAGTTTTGAAACATTGCGGCATCCCAAACCGTAATATTGCAGTATATCTCTTCCCAGTCCCTCCAAGTCTTCTTCACTTTCGGAGCCGTCCAAAACAGCAATTCCATTTTTGTTTCTACGAATAATATGGGGGTATTTGGAAAAATAATAGTCAAAATACCGCGCGGCATTGTTACTTCCGGTTGCGATTACAGCATCGAAATCCACCAGCCGATCCTCACTAAAACTTGTCATGGATTGAAAAAAAGGATCCAAACCCACCAAAAAAGGGATCAAGATTCGATCTTTTGTGGCACATTTTACCAAGGCCTTGTTGCCGCTAATCCAAACGCAGATCAAGTCGTGCCACCCCACCATGGGGATGTTGCCTGCCAAGATCAAGGCAATGGTTTTTGGCGATTTATTTTCTTCAATGCTATTGCCAACTATCCATTGTGCGATATTTTCGGGACGAAGTGCTTCTCCCCAGGCGTAAATGGCTTGCAAACAGGCTTCTTTTTGAAACCATTCGTTTTGTTGTTTGGCAGCTTCTATGGCTTCAAACAAAGGGGCGTACAAGGCCTCTTGCGCTGTGACATTTCTAAAAAAATGGCCCAGTTTTTCCAATGCTTGTATTCTGTCTTTCAGAGTACTCATTTATTTGTAAAGAATCATTTTTGGTCTTATTTTTGTGATCAAATTTAACCAAACCTATCGACTATGGCCATTATCATCACCGACGAATGTATCAACTGCGGAGCTTGTGAGCCAGAATGTCCCAACACGGCCATCTATGAAGGTGCTGACGATTGGCGATACAAAGACGGTACGGATCTGAGTGGCAACTTGGTGCTGCCCAACGGCAAAGCCGTAAATGCCGATGAGGCGCAAATTCCCATTTCAGACGAGTTTTACTATATAGTTCCTGACAAATGTACTGAGTGTAAAGGTTTTCACGACGAGCCCCAATGTGCGGCCGTTTGCCCCGTAGATTGTTGTATTCCTGATGAAGATCATGTCGAAACAGAGGAGGTTCTCTTGGGAAAACAACGTTTTATGCATCACGACTAATTTTTTGATTTATGAAAGCCGGAATCGTAGGCCTGCCCAACGTGGGCAAATCCACACTCTTTAACTGTCTTTCCAATGCCAAGGCCCAAAGTGCCAATTTTCCCTTTTGCACCATAGAGCCTAATATAGGTGTAGTCAATGTTCCCGACCCACGACTCGACACCTTGGCCGATTTGGTGAATCCCGAAAAAGTAATTCCCGCTACGGTCGAGATCGTGGACATCGCCGGGCTGGTCAAAGGAGCGAGCAAAGGAGAAGGCTTGGGTAACCAGTTTTTGGCCAATATCCGAGAAACCGACGCCATTCTTCATGTTTTGCGTTGTTTTGAAAATGACAATATCGTACATGTAGATGGTTCTATAGATCCCCTTAGGGACAAAGAAACCATCGATATGGAATTGCAACTAAAGGATCTTGAAACTACTCAGAAGAAAATAGAAAAAATAAAAAGAGCCGCACAGACCGGAAACAAAGAGGCTCAAAAAGAATTGGCGGTGCTCGAAAAGATTGTTACCGCCTTGGAAAGTGCTCAAAACGTCCGATCATTGGATCTTATCGATGAAGACAGGAGCAACTTTGTAGCCCCTTTACAACTGATTACCGACAAGCCGGTTTTGTACGTATGCAATGTCTCTGAAGATGTCGCCTTGAGCGGCAATGCTCTCGTAGATCGGGTAAAAAGTGCGGTGGCCAATGAGGACGCTCAAGTATTGGTTTTGGCGGTCAGCATAGAGGCCGACATCAACGAATTGGACTCCTACGAAGAAAGGCAGCTGTTCTTGGAAGATCTGGGGCTTTCCGAACCCGGATCAACACAACTAATCCGATCTGCCTACCGCTTACTTTCGCTACATACCTATTTTACTGCCGGGCAAAAGGAGGTAAGGGCATGGACCATACCGGTAGGTGCAACCGCCCCAAAGGCCGCAGGAGTGATCCATACCGATTTTGAAAAAGGATTTATCAGGGCCGAAGTCATTTCTTTTGAGGACTATCAAAGGCTGGGAAACGAACAAAAGGTAAAAGAAGCCGGAAAAATGAGGGTAGAAGGAAAGGACTATATCGTTCAAGACGGCGACATCATGCACTTTCGTTTTAATGTCTAAAACTATAGCTCTAGTACAATCCCTCCCTGAAAGTTGTCTTCTCTGCTGATGTCTGCATATTCGACTTGAAGGGCCCATTTTTCCGATATCATATACGTAGTCCTATTTGTGCTCCGAAGGCAAATTTGGCCTCGGTTTTGCCTCCCTTGTAGGTGTTTTGACCGCTATCAAAAGTATCCTTGTTGTAAGAAGGGTTTTTGTAACCCAAACGCAGCCCCACATACAATTGGAACTTGTCCCGAGTGATGACTACAGCGTTGCTCTCTGCACCTATCGTATGGTTGGTAATTGTCGTGAGGGGATCGGTATCTATGGCACAGAGGTCGTTTTTGTAATAAAAAGCCCCCAAACTCAAGGTATTGGAAAGGGAATATTCCACACTTAGGGAGTAGGAAGATTTCGTGCCCAAGCCGATATCGGCCAGAACAGGGTTTTTTTCTACCCATTGGGCGTGGGTAAGTCCAAAAAAAAGGAATGCAGAAAAAAAGATGAGATTTTTCATAAAGATTGGGGTTTAAGATTTGCCACAAAAGTACAACAAAAAGTTTATTCGACTTATTCTAGTAGCCGGTCTGTTCACCCGCGATGGTAAAACGGATAACGACTGCTCTTGATAGAATAGATGCAGCTCGGGGCTATATCAAAATCATTATAACGGAAAGCACCATGCCCCCCAAGGTAAAATAAATGGCTTTTTTGAAGATGTCGGTTTGGGGTAAAAACATCCAATAGGCAGAAAACACAAAAAACAACAGCGCAACCCCAAAAAATACATTGAGAAAATACAAAGGGGAGTTGGAGGTGGCTTTGTGCATTTTTTCCATCATTCCCAACAACTTGGGTGGTTCCATCTGTATGTAGGAAATTTCTCCCGTTTCTTTGTTGTAATTTATATCTTTTGTCCCACGCATTTGGGGCGGTTGTCCAATCCCTTTTCTATGGTTTTTTCTACCAAAACTTCCTTTTTAAAAGTGTCTGTGGTTCTATAGGTAAGGGTAATGCCTGACAGTGCATACATAAACATAATTCCGGCAAGGAAAAAACCCAAATACCGATGTATGACTCTGATTTGATTACTGCGTTTTCTGGAATTTAATTTCATGATTTGTTTTAATATTTTGGTTTTTTGTCATTCAAGAATCTTTGGATAACATGGTTTTCCTGCACCCTCCTCAGTCTACCTATAATAGACCCCGATCTATCCAGAGGGTTTAATTTGTGATCCTTTTTGAAGAATTATAAACTTTTGAAGCAGTTAATTTTAGGCAAAATCTAACCGATAAAAATTACGATTGATGTATGCTCCTTAAGCCTTGGCGATGGAATCGTAAATCTGGACCTTTTCCCACAGTAGCTTGGCTTCTTCTATAAACAAAACATGAGTGGGATCGCTTTGATAGGCATCGTGGGTTTCCAGATCGGGAAAAGTAACCACCAAACAATAGCTGTAGGAACGATCGACAACCGGTCGGTCGGTAGGAGCCGGGCGGCCAATATGGAATTTGACTTTTTGCGGATTGGTTTGAATGAATTTTTGAAGGGCCGCTTCAAAAGCTTGAAGATCCTTTTGATCCTCCGGATTTTTTAGCCAGAAAAAAACCATATGTACAAAATCACCTTTGATTTGCTCCGCAGAAACCTGTTTTGATTCCATAATAATAGATTAAGATAAGACCGCCAATGTAGTTCATATTTCCAATTCGTCCAAAGAAATGAAAATGACAATTTTCACCAAACTCCCCATTTCACCCGAACTTCTCAACAATCAAAGCGGGCAATTTGTTAATTTCTTTGCCCTAAAACAGCCTTAAAATTGATCTTCAAATTTTAATTTAGCCGTGACTTTATGCCCAAACAAACCCAATATACCGAAGACAACATCCGCTCGCTGGATTGGAAGGAACACATTCGCATGCGTCCCGGCATGTATATTGGCAAATTGGGAGATGGTTCTTCCCAAGACGAT
>CAZGUB010000101.1:0-5125 GCA_964528935.1 uncultured Flavobacteriaceae bacterium
CCTACAAGACCTAATTAGTATTGCCCTCGAGAACAACCTAAGACTCAAAAAGAGCCAAATGGAGGTCGCACAATCCAAGACCTTGGTCAATAGTGCTTTTAATTTTGACAAGACTCAACTCTATTATGCATATGACGAAAATAACTTAGCTTCAAACAATCTTCCATTACGTATTTTTGGGGTTCAGCAAGATTTTAATTTTCCTACGGTTTATTTTTCTGAAAAAAATGTAAACATAGCCCGTTATGATCTGGTGCTCAGTGCCCAAGACATCCAGAAAAAAGAGATCGAACGCCAAGTGACTGAAACCTATTTTCAATTCCAGATCGCACAAAAAAAACAAAGACACTACAGGGCGTTAGATAGCCTCTTTCACAAGTATTACAATACAGTTTTAAGACAATATGAACTAGGAGAAATTAATTACCTCGAAAAAATTACAGCCGCTTCAAAACAAAGACAAATAAATCTTCAGTTCCGCGAAGCCCAGAAAGAAGTGTCGATTTCACGTCATGCTTTACAAATCATTATTCAAATAGAGTCCCCCCTAAGGATTGCAGAAGAACCACAGCTCAAAGTTCCGATCAAAGCAGTCGTTCTAGACGAAAGTCCCCAAATGCAATTTTATAAAAAAAACCTTTTTCTTGCTCAAGCCCTGTGGCGTAATGAAAAACAGAAATTACTGCCCGACATTAGCCTCAATTATTTTCAAGGAACCAATATTGAATTGAAAGACAAACTATACGGATACCAGTTGGGATTAACAATCCCCCTGCTTTTTGGTGGTCAGCAATCCCAGATCAAAGCTTCCATAAAAGCACGAGAAATAGCAGCTGCCGAATTGAGTGACTACGAAATACAATTGAAAGCAAGATTAAAGTTTCTTAATCTTGAACTGCATCAAATTCAAGATGCTTTGGACTATTTCGAAAATGAAGGGAAAATTCTTTCAGAAGAAATTATAAAAACAGCCAAAGTCAGTTTCCAAAATGGCGAAATAGACTTCGGTCAATACTTTGAAAGTATAGAAAGCGCTTACCAGATTAAGCTCAGTCACTTGGATAAACTTAATGAGTATAATTCGTTGGGTATAGCAATAAATTATTTAGCACTCTGAAATATATAATGCCATCCATTCCAACGGCATCAATGACCCCCGCTGAGATAATGTTCCCTAATCAGATCTTTTCCAAAATCGCCATCAAATTCGCGCCATACCACATGGATGTGGTTGGCTTCGTTTTGGGAGTTGTCGTATTCGATCAAAAAACCTTTTCCCTGAATGCGGTAATAATGTGCGCTTAGTTTTTTCATTTTTCCGGCCCAAGAAAAAGTGACAGCCTCCCAAGATTCTTGCTCCAGCTGCTGGGCAGCTTTTTTTGCCACTTCTTTTTCCATCCGTTCAAGGTGGTGGTCAATAATTTTTCGAACTAACTTTTTCTGGGAAGCATTCAATTGGCCGTAAGCAATGCCATTGTTCTGAAAAGCCGCTACTTCCTTTTGATTGCTGGTCAAAATTTCTCCGTAGGTCTGCGAGCTAATTAGTGCTTGAGCCAACTGAGCAGCAGAGAGTGCATTGACCAGTTCCAACCCTAGGTTGTGGTCGTGTTTAAGAACGATCTTACCCTTTTCCGGTCCGTTGGGGAGAACTCCCGGGTTGGATCCCCAAAAAGCCGGAGCAAAAGAAATCGCCTTTGGCCCGATGGTGAAATTTAGAGAAATATGGTGTCCCTCAAAGGACCACGCCCAGATCGAATCTCGCTGGGGGCTACCGTAAAATGCCAAATAGTACTTGGTGGGGTCTCTTTTGACAGGGTTTTTCTCTACCGCCGCCAGGTAGTTTTCTAGGCCGATGATCTGCTCCATCTGGTCATATCCGCTTTCACTCAGATATGATTCCAGCAAGGCATAGGTTTGTTTGACTTGTTCATCATTCATCTCCGAAAGGGGCAGTCCCTCTCGAGTAAAAGAGGAATGGGGCAAGTAGTGCCATCGGGTTTTTGCCGGATCATCGAAGGGAAAGCATAAAATTTCTTTTTGTGCTGTATCGAAGCTGTTCAATAGTTGTTGTGCCAATATAAGGGAATCAAATGTATCCTGGGCGTTTAGGCCCATCCAACCCAAAAAGAAGAAATAAAGTGTTTTTTTCAACCGTATTAATTTTAGTTAACCAAAGAATATTCAATCTTCAATTTGATATAGGGCATTAATTTAGGCGGATCTAGAAATCATCAAAAATTGATTTCTCTAAGACCCTACTAAAATTAAGAAAAAACAAGGGAGAATCCCTGAAATCCTATATTATATTCAATAAATTTTCGCCTTGAATGGGCCGAAAATACAATATAAGTCAAAGAGTTTCTCCATCAATCTCTTTTTTCCTTGCTAAATCCTATCTCTGAAGACCTGTCAAAATTTGATGATTTTAAAATCCGTTCTTCGGTTTAGTTGGTGTTCTCTCTCGCTTTGGTTGCAGCAGTCACATTTTTTTATCCAGGAGGCTTTTCCTAGTTTTTGGATTTGTTGTACCAAACCTTTTGCCGCCCTGTATGAATTTGCCTCACCGACTACCACCCGAAAAGTTCCTTCAGATGTTTTATGTATTTTAGCCTTATAGCCCAAATCGATAAATTCTCTTTCCAAGACTTGGGCGTTGCTATTGCTTTGGAAGGTTCCACCCAAAATCAGGTAATCTGCCTTATCGTTGCCTGCGATGGTGTTTTCTCCGTACCCTTTTCCAAAAATGCGCTCTTTTTTATCAATGCGTGCTCTCACATATTCGATGATGGTCTGGTTTCGCTCTTGGGAGAGTTTGAGGTTGTATTCCCGGCTGCCCCGACAATCGGCGTAGGAACTTACTTCAACAATCATCTCGGGGTGGGTATTCATGGCCTCTACCACTGCCGCTACCCGATCTTTGTAATCCACCAGAAGATTCGACCGGTCGTAGGTGTAAAAAATGGGGAGGAAAGTTTCTTTGACCTGCTCTGGAATCGCTTCCATCGCTGCCTCAGATCTGTTGAGCAGCACCTTAATCAGCGGTGATTTCCCGTATTTGCTGTGGAGCCTATAGCTGAAGGAGTCTATAACCTCTGTCGGAGCAAGATTTTTATATAGAAAAGAGCCGTTGGGGTTGAGTTTTAGGCTGCCGTGTTGGACATTTTCTACCAGTTGTACTTCTTTGGAAAACAAGGCCGTCAGGGGGTCTTGTGACAACATCTGGTCATTGTCGTTCTTGAGAACAGACGCTTCAGCCACCACCAGGGTGTCGATAGGATTGTATTGGTATTGATCTGGAACTCCCGACAGCTTTGGAGTGAATCTGAATACGTACAGATCGTCGTCACCTTTGCCGTTGGGTCGGTTGGAACTGAGAAACCCATATTCCAATCCATCGTCTACCCAAAAGGCAAAATCATCTTGCTTGCTTTCAAAAGGATCTTTGAGTGGCAGTACCTGATAACGCACATCTACGGTGTTGATGGCCATTTTGAGAGACAGACTTTGTCCGCTTTTTTTGCTGCTAAAGAAAAGAAAGCGATCCTGATATACAAACGGAAAAACCTCATCTGCAGTTGTATTGATGTCCGGACCCAAATTGACTGCCGCCCCAAATTTTCCATTGTCCAAAATGGGGGCGTAGTACAGATCCATTCCCCCGTATCCCCCCGGACGATCGCTCGCAAAATAGAGTCTTCGATCGGCTAAACCTAAGGCGGGGTGAAGGGTAGAATAGCCCGCCACATTGAGGGATAAGGCTCGAGGAATCTTCTGCTTATTGGGATCGAGAGATGTTGCATAAAGTGCCAGCTGAATCGGTTTTTGTTTGTCGATTTTTTGGACACTTCGGGTCAAATAAAGGGTTTTGGCGATGGGGTCCCAGGCCGAGGGACCGTCCTGAAAAACACTGTTGATGCCAAGAGGAAATGCTGTTGCTTCCGAGGCTTCAAGATCTGATGTCGACCAAGACGCCCGATGGAGGTTGAAAATGGGATGATCAGAACGGATTTTTTTACTTAAACCTTTAGTGTATTTTTTAGACTGTTGTTTAGTGTAAATCAATATTTTATTATTATTATAATCTATAATATGACTACCGAATTCAGGCCCCTCCCCATTTAGAGATAGTGGGCGGAGTTCATGGGGTGGTGAGAAACGCTCATCGGAGGGGACAATCGCTTCTTCTATGGGAATTCTGAGAGCCTTACGCCGATATTCTTCTTTCAACTTTTTGTTGTTGGTAAGGTAAGATGCAAAATAATAGTAATCTTTAACTTCAGCAAAATCTGAGTCCACCAACGGGCGTAACACCTCAGCAGCCTCTTGAAGTTGTCCCATTTCGGCAAGGGCTTTGGAATAATTCCTTCTTGCTGTTAGCGGTATCTTTTCCCCCAGTCGTTCAAAATAATGTACGGCCTTTTCGTAGGACTTATTTACATAATAATAATCTGCCCATTGTTGAATTCTTGACGGATCTTCCGAAGTTTGAGAAAGTCCAACGTTGCAAACCAACCATCCAAAAATAAATAGATTTATTCTCATGATCAAAATATTCTGGGTGAACGAAGGGAGGCTTTCAAAGCCGGTATGAGGTCAAATCGCATCATCAGTTCGTGGGTAGCATGGTTTAGGCTGGGTGCATTTCCCAGAGCAGAGGTATTGTAGGAATACCCCAGACTGATGCTTTTGTTGAGGTGGACTCCGGCAATTACCCCAAAGCCTCCTCCATAATCATTGTTGGGAATTTGGGACTCTATTGTCGATCTTATTTGTGGCCCGATCCAAAACAATTCTTTGAACAGCAATAGGGTACTCAAGTCATAACCAGTAGGTATTGCCTTGGCTTTTTTGAGCAGCAAACTGGGTTTGATTTGCAACCCCTGAGTAATCGAAATCAGACCCCCAGCCATGGCATAAAGGTGTCTTTCGGCATTTAAACTGCCCCCTTCGATAAACCAAGGGATAGACAACCCGACATACCACCGTGACCGATGGTAATATAAACCAAAGCCGATATTGGGTGTCATGCTTTCCCGTTCATTAAAATTGAAAGAAAGATCGTTGGGCAAGATCGGAAGAGCACACGTCTGAACTCCAGTCAGACGTGTGCTCTTCCGATCTTGCC
>CAZGUB010000102.1:0-5042 GCA_964528935.1 uncultured Flavobacteriaceae bacterium
CAGTTGGTTTCTGACTGAGGCTCTACACCATCAACCGCCGAAAATAAAAAAACCAATCCATCGAGTACTCGAAGTGATCGGTTTACCTCCACCGTGAAATCTACGTGGCCGGGGGTATCGATTATGTTAAAGTGATAACCCTTTGCATCTGCTGTGGGTTTACCTTGTTCTGTTGGAAATTGCCATGTACAGGTGGTCGCAGCAGAGGTAATAGTGATACCTCTTTCTTGTTCTTGCTCCATCCAGTCCATGGTGGCAGCACCATCGTGCACTTCACCTATTTTGTGACTCACACCGGTATAAAACAATATCCTTTCGGTAGTAGTTGTTTTTCCTGCATCAATATGAGCAGCAATACCGATGTTTCGAGTGTATTTTAAATCTCTTGCCATTGTTGATTAAAATCTAAAGTGTGAGAATGCTTTGTTGGCCTCGGCCATTTTGTGGGTATCAACTCTTTTTTTGACGGCAGCACCTTCTTCTTTGGCTGCGGCCAAAACCTCCTGGGCAAGACGGAGGGCCATCGATTTTTCGTTTCGCTTACGGGCTGCTGTGATCAACCACTTCATGGCCAGGGAAACTTTTCGATCGGGTCGAATTTGCATGGGTATTTGAAAAGTCGCACCACCTACCCTTCTGCTCCTCACCTCTACATGAGGCATCACATTGGACAGGGCGTCTTTCCACAACTCTAAAGGTGTTTTTTCTTCATCCTGATTACGCTCTTCTACAATATCCATGGCATCATAAAAAATGTTGAAAGCGGTGGATTTTTTACCGTCCCACATCAACATGTTTACGAAACGAGTGACCAGTTGGTCGTTGAATTTAGGATCGGGCAACAGGGGGCGTTTTTTAGCTTGTCTTTTTCTCATAATTAGTCATTAAGGAATTAAAGGCTATTTCTTAGGTCTTTTGGCACCGTATTTAGAACGGCGTTGTAGGCGACCTTCAACACCGGCGGTGTCTAGTGCCCCTCTTACAATGTGATAACGGACTCCCGGCAAGTCCTTAACTCTTCCACCACGGACCAATACTATCGAGTGCTCTTGGAGATTGTGTCCCTCTCCGGGAATATAAGCATTGACCTCTTTTCCATTAGTCAAACGAACTCTGGCAACTTTTCGCATTGCTGAATTCGGCTTTTTGGGGGTAGTAGTGTATACTCGCGTACAAACACCACGCCTCTGTGGACACGATTCCAAAGCCGCCGATTTACTCTTCTTGGTAATGGTGACTCTTCCCTTACGTACTAATTGTGATATCGTTGGCATAATATTTTAAAAACCCCATTTTTATGGGCGTGCAAATGTATTGATTATTTTTTTCTATTCAAATCCTTTGCCTCCAAAATTTGGCTTTTTTTCAAAATATTTTTGCACTGCCATCGACTACAGGGCGGTCGGGCGAAAAATGGGAACCAAAAAAACCACCCCTGCCGGGTGGTTTTTTTGGTTCTATGGGTCCTTGAACCTCCACCCAAGAAGCCATTGATAAATTTAAACATATATTACTACCTTTGTGGAGCGCGCTGTTTTTGTCTGCCAAAAAGCGGGTGGAACGCCGCCAAAATTTGTTAACTATATTTATGAAATATTTACTACGCAAGCTATTGATTATCGGGCTATTCCCCTTGGCTCTTTGGGCACAGCAAAACATAGAAGTCACCGGTCTAATCGCCGACGAAAACGGAATGCCCCTGCCCGGGGCCACCATAGTCGAAATGGGAACCACCAACGGCGTATCTACAGATTTCGACGGAAATTTTAGCATTGAAGTTTTGGAAGGTGCCCGTTTGGAAATCAGCTATGTGGGCTACCAACCCCAATCCGTAGTGGCCAACGCCAACGCACCATTAAACCTCTCCCTACTGCCGGCCAGTGCCCTCGAAGAAGTGGTGGTGGTGGCCTACGGCACCCAATCCAAGCAATCCATCGTAGGCTCTGTGGCCGTAATCTCCGAGAGCGCCATAGCCGCCCAGCCGGCCACCACCATTACCCAAGCACTACAGGGAAGTGTTCCCGGCATCAATGTGGTCAACACCGGAGGGATCCCCGGAACCAACCCCACCATCAGGATTCGGGGAATCGGGTCGATCAATGCCGCTGCAGCTCCATTGATCATCGTCGATGGTGCCCCTTTCAACGGAAACCTCAACAGCATCGCCCAAGAGCAGGTCGCCTCCATTTCGGTGTTGAAAGATGCCTCCTCCACCGCACTCTACGGCTCACGTGGCTCCAACGGGGTAATCATCGTTACCACCAAATCGGGTAAAAAAGCCACCCCCACACAAATCTCACTCAATTCCAGCTATGGTAATTCGACCATGGCCACTCCCATGCACTCCCTCTTGGGCATAGACGATTACACCCGCTATTTTTGGGAAGCCTATCGCAACAACGAACAGTACGAAAATGGCCTGTCGGCCGATGCCGCTGCCAATGCGGCCTCGTCCAATCTGGTCGCTGCCTTGGGCTACAATCCCTATGGAGTGGCACAACCGGTAGACGCCCAAGGCAACCTGGTCGGCACTGCTGCTTGGGAAACGGACTGGAATGCCGCCATACTCAACTCCAACGCCTACAAAAAACAACACGGACTCTCCATCGCCGGCGGGGGCGAGAAAACCGGGTTTTATATGGGATCCAATTATTTGAAAGAACAAGGACAGGTCAAAACCACCTATTTTGAACGCTTTGCTACCCGGCTCAACGTGGACAGCCAAGTGAACGATTACATCAAATCGGGTTTGAATTTGTCCTACACCACCTCCAAACAAAATGCCCCCAACCAATCGGGAAGCAGCTATTCCAATTCCATACAATGGATTTACACCATCCCCAGCTATTATCCGCTCTTCAGAAGGGATCCCCAAGGAGCCCTCATCAGCGACAGCAATGGTGTGCCCGAGCTGGACTATGGGAGCAACAACAGCCAAACCGTAAATGGGGTACGCCCGGCCCTCTCCAACGAAAACGGCTTGGGAGCCGTGATCAACAACGAGATCCTCACCAGCCGAACCTATCTCTCCATGAACGGCTACGTCAACATCAATCTTTTGCCCGCCCTGAGCTATAAATCCAATATCTTTTACGAAAGGGCCGCTACCGACAACTACAATTACACCCACTACAAATATGGTGCAGCCTCTTCCGTACAAGGAAGGGTCTCCCAAGGAAGAAACTATTTTACTACCATCAACGCCATTCAAACCCTGAATTACAAAAACAACTTTGGGCAACACCACATCAACCTCGATGCCATTTTTGAATCCTACCGATTTATACAAGACCTTCTCAGTGCCCAAGGAACCGGTTACTTGCCCAATGTAAAAGTACTGAATGGTAGCACCGTTCCCGAAAGTGTCGGCGGGGCCGTAAACGAAGAACGGATCTTGAGTGCCATCGGCCGTCTGAGTTATCATTACGACAACACCTATTTTGCCGAATTATCCTTCCGAAGGGATGGTTCGACCAAGTTTTCCAGTAGCTCTCGTTGGGGTAACTTTTTTTCCTTGGGGGGCTCCTGGGTGGCCTCCAATATCCAGTTTATTGAAAATATAGCTTGGATCAACTACCTCAAGCTAAAGCTCTCCTATGGCGAGCTGGGGAACAATCGCGACATCGGATTTTTTCCCTACCTACAAGTCTTCGACACCGGCTACAACCAGCTGGACAATACCGGGGTCATCTCTCCCGAATTTGTTGATCCCAGTCTCACCTGGGAAAAAACAGCCCTGCTCAATTGGGGGGCAGAATTTACCCTGTTCGACGGCAAGCTGGAGGGAAGTGTAGAATACTACGACAAAGAGTCCATAGACCTGATCTATGACAAACCCCTGGCTTTGTCTACCGGAAGCGAGTCCATCAAAACCAATGTCGGAGCAGTCAGAAACTACGGACTGGAATTTTCCTTCAAAAGCAACCTCCTCCAAAA
Source organism: uncultured Flavobacteriaceae bacterium (assembly GCA_964528935.1). Classification (GTDB taxonomy): domain Bacteria; phylum Bacteroidota; class Bacteroidia; order Flavobacteriales; family Flavobacteriaceae; genus UBA8316. The sequence goes on from CAZGUB010000102.1 coordinate 3,937, forward strand.
GGAACAAATGGCTCTCAATGTGGGAATCAATTTTTCTTTCGACAAAAACGAAATCACCGAATTGACCCAAGAGGAATTCATCAGCGGTTCCAAAAAATGGATGGTCGGAAAATCCTTGTACGAATTCTTTATCCGAGAGTCGGCGGGTGTAGATCCTGTAGACGGCTACCAAATGTGGTACAAAGACGTTACCACCGATCAGGGTGTCAAAACAGGCGAAAAAACCACCACCAAAGCCTATGGCGATGCCACCCGATACTACTTGGACAAATCCTCTCTCCCCAAAATGGTAGGCGGGTTCAACACCCAATTCAACTACAAAAATTTTGATGCCAGTGCACTGATCAATTTCAGTTTTGGTTCTTATGTCTACGACAGCGTATATGCTGGCTTGATGAGCGGCTTCGAATCCCCGGGCAGAAACGGTCATCCCGACCTCGCCCAGCGATGGCAACAGCCCGGCGACTTGACCGATGTTCCGCTATTTCTCAACGGTCAAAACGACTTCAACGCACAGTCGTCTCGCTTTCTGTTCAAAAACGATTACATCCGGCTTAGAGGTCTCAACATCGGCTACACCTTTGACCAAAGTTGGATGGAAAAATACCAAATCCAAGGCTTGCGGGTGTTCCTGCAAGGAGACAATGTTTTCACCTATCAGTCCCACAAAGGGATAGACCCGGAGCAAACACTTTCCGGACTGACCAACTACAGATCGCATCAGATGAAAACCTTTTCTCTGGGAATTAACCTCCAACTTTAAAAAAAGTAAAATATGAAAAATAGCATCTCCCTATTGTTGATGATCGTTGGCCTGGCACTGGGCTGTGAAAAAGGCTACTTGGATCAACCCCAACCCACAGAATCTGTCAATTCTTCGGTCGTTTTCGATTCCAGAGACGGCGTAGAGGCCTTTATGTCGGGGATACTGCGGGTAAGCCGCAGCCAGTTTACCCGAACCGACGCGGGAGGCCTTTACTCCATCTATTTTGCCCGAGTGGTCAAAGGTAATGACCTGGTATTGGGCTACCAATGGTACCTTTTCGATTATGAAAACGACAATCGAGAGCCGACTTATACCCGCACCGTTTTCAGCTGGGAATTTC
>CAZGUB010000103.1:0-4977 GCA_964528935.1 uncultured Flavobacteriaceae bacterium
GTCTACCTTGTCCAAGAAGAAGTTGTTAAAGCCGTTGGCAATGTCTTCTTCATTGATAAACCTTCCCTTCATTAAGATGGTTTTTTCGAAAAATTGATGGGAAGGAGCTACGGCTCTTGTGCTGTAATTATCGGACTCATTTTTGTACCGCACCCGCGCACTTCTGTTGTTCCTCGGGGTGATCTCTTCTAAGAAGAAGTCGAAATTGTCCTCAATATCTTTTAAATCACTGTTTTCAAACTCAATGTTTCGGTTGGCTTTGAAACCCTTGTAGGGTTTTGAAGTTCTTCCGGGGTAGATCCACAGGGTGTTGGTGGCGTCGTCTAGAAAAAATTCTTGAAAGCTGTTTTTCAGTCCATTTCCAAAGCCGTACAAAACAATAAAGATAAAGATTCCCAAAGCCACGGTAAATCCCGAAAGAACGGTTCTTAACCAATTTTTTCTTATGGTTTCAAAGATTTCCTGCCAGCGGTCTCTGTTAAACATCTTGGGAAAGTATAACTTGTTTTATTTTTTGGTCTTCTACGATACGACCATCTTTGAGCGTAACGATTCTTTTACACATATGTGCAATTTCCATTTCGTGGGTCACAACTAAAATGGTTTTTCCTTCGTTGTTGATTTGTTGGATAAGTTCCATGACTTCATTAGAAGTTTGGGAGTCAAGTGCTCCGGTGGGCTCATCGGCCAGCAGCACTTTGGGCTGAGAAGCCAAGGCCCGGGCAATGGCCACCCTTTGTTTTTGTCCCCCAGAGAGCTCACTGGGCAGGTGGGTGGACCATTCCTTTAAGCCCACTTTGGTGAGATAATCCATGGCTTTCTGTTGTCGGATTTTTCTTCCCAAGCCCTGATAGTAGAGTGGTAATGCCACATTCTCTAGGGCATTTTTGTAATTGATCAAATTGAAAGATTGAAAGACAAAACCCAAAAATTGATTCCGATAGTGGGCGGCAGTGGTCTCTGTCAAGTCTTGGATCAATACATGATCTAGGAGGTATTCTCCCTGGTCGGCGACGTCGAGCATGCCTAATATATTCAGTAATGTAGATTTGCCGGAACCCGAGGATCCCATAATGGCCAACAACTCTCCTTCCTCTATGTTTAGGTCTATTCCTTTGAGAACGTGCAACGAACTGTCCCCCATTTTGTAGGATTTGTGAAGATTTTTGATTTTTATCATGGTGCTATTTTGGGATCAAAATGAATACCGAATATTATAGTAACGTCTGTTTAAAATGATAATTGAATAAAAACTATTTCTTTAACAGTTTGAAAATTTGATAACCCACAAAAGCAACCAACACATACGGGATGGCCATCAAATAAACGATCCCATTGTTGATTCCTTTGGCGGTTTCTTGTGCATCGCCGGATTCCAATACGGCTCTGCACATGGAGCATTGGGCACTGGCTTCACCCACTGCGAACAAGACCATTGTCAAAAAAAGGAAAATACGCATGGGATTAGTAGTAAGGAGAGATCATCAGATACACGATTACACCGGTGACCGCAATATAAAGCCAAATGGGAAAGGTCACAATGGCGATCTTTTTATGATCGGCAAACCTCTGAGATAGAGCCCTTACATAGGTTACCAAAACCATGGGAATAATACCTATGGAAAGTAAAATATGTGATATTAAAATGAAGTAGTAAACGTATTTTATGGCTCCTTCTCCACCATAAGGGGTGGGATCAGATGTCATGTGGTAGGCCACATACATGACCAAAAAAACCAATGATAGCGCAATGGCGGTTTTCATCAGCATTTCGTGTAATTTTATTTTCTTTTGCCGTATGGCCACAAAAGCCATCACCAATATCAGGGCGGTTAGCGCATTGATCGCGGCGTATATGGGAGGTAGAAAATCCAGAGGAGCCACATTGGGCAACCTGACGGTAAAAAGTATGGCAACTACAACAGGGATCAAAACAGACACTGCCGTAATGAGCTTGTTGTATCTCGAGGAGGGTACTGCGCCTTGCGCTTTCATTCTTCTAAATTTATTCTTTTAATAGCAATTCTATATCCTCCAGCAACATCTCTACCCCTTGCGTTTGCTGATCTTCCCTATCCAAACCAGAATAGTAAACAATGGGGTTTCCAAATTGATCTACCCTAGATCGTATGTAACCCCTTTTGTCTATCAGTGCAAAATAGCCTTGATGTTCGAAGCCACCGCCTACTGCAGGATTTATACCTGCAAATATACTAAATCCAGCATTGGCCAGTTCGTAAATAACCGATTTCTTGTCAGTCAAAAAGTGCCAATTTTGGGATTTTACACCATAGTCTTCCGCATATTTTTTTAGAACTGAAGGGGTGTCATATTCGGGATCAATGGTAAAAGAAGCAATGCCAAAATCAAGACGGTCGCCAAAGCGATCGTCCAAGACCTTCATATTTTTGTTCATAATAGGGCAAATGGTGGGGCAGCGAGTAAAGAAAAATTCGGCCACATATACTTTGCCTATATAATCTTCATTGCCTATGGGCAAACTGTCTTGATTGAGCATTAAAAATTCGGGTACTGTTTTGGCCGTTCCATTGAGCTTAATGTAAGCCAATGGTTGGGCAGGCACAGAACGGTTGCTTTCAACCTGTGTGTTATTGGCAATGCGATCGACAATTTTTGGGATAAAAAGCAATCCAAAAACAAGGAGCACTAGGATCAAGCCTATGTAACGGAAGTTTTTCATGGGGAAAGAGATGGGTCGTTGTTGTACTTTTTCCAAGCCCTGCGGTATTCAGCCAGGATTACCTTTATGTCGTCGACCATTTTGTTGTTAATCTCAGCTACCGATTGGGCATTGAATCCATATAAGGTTCCCACATCTTCATCGTCGTCCCTTCCTCTAAGATTTCGATTTTTGTCTATGATAAAGACGTAGGGCGAACTACCGCTAGGGCTAAGTTGTAGCGGGGTGGAAAGGCTTTCAAAAAGTTGTTGGATCTCTTGCAGATTGCCAAAGACAAACTTCCACTTGGTCAAGTCGGTACCCACTCCTGCTTTTAACTCTTGCTTGAGTTGGTTGACCTGCTCCTGCTGTTGATTATCTACCACGATGACAAACTGAAAATCGTTGAATTCGTAAAATCTCTTGTATATTTTTTGATTGAGATTCAACGCATCACCTTTTTTTTGAAGCACCTCACTGCCCCAAAAACCAAGCACAGAAATTCGATCTTGAAATTGAATCTTTTCTCCCGATAGGGTTGGCCAAGCGTCGATCTCGGCAACTTCAGTGGTCAATAGCGGCAGTAGGGCAAAGTTGTTTTTTCCCGAAGCAAAGAAAAGGTAAATGACAATCGGAAAAATGAAGAGAATGGATAGTACAAAGTATTTTTTGAAGTTTTTACTCATAAAAATTTGTCCTTCACCGTCTAAAAGTTCCAGCTGACAAAACCGCTGCTCATGATGTCAAAAATATAGTCGGCCTCCAGTACAAGAATGAAGATCAAATAGGGAATCAGAATAATCAACGGAAGGACAATGGCCCCCTTCAGACTGCCTCTCTCGTCTCTGATGTGCATAAAATCCCAAGCAATATAATAGGCCTTAACCAATGTAAGGATGATAAAAATCCAGTTCAACAATTTCATTCTGAGAAAATATCCCATCAAAAACTCGGGTTTCAAAATTCCCAAAACCACTTCTATGGTCGTTACAATGGATAGAAAAATCAAAACCCCCCAAATCTTCTGGACGTTGGATTTGAATTTTAGTAGTCCTCTAAAAATTGCCAGTTGATGTGCATCGTGAGCCATGCTTCTTTATTTATAAATTAAACGAGATAGAAAAACGTAAATACAAACACCCAGACCAGGTCTACAAAGTGCCAATAGAGCCCTACTTTTTCGACCATTTCGTAGTGGCCTCTTTTCTCATAGGTACCCAATATCACATTAAAAAATATGATTAGGTTGATGACCACACCCGAAAATACGTGAAAGCCGTGAAAGCCGGTAATGAAGAAGAAAAAGTCGGCAAACAATCTGTTGCCGTATTCATTGTGGATCAGGTTGGCCCCTTCCACCACAGCGATAGCATTTTCTATTTTGTCGAGAGAATCGTCTCTGGAAAGTACAATCTTGTGTCCTTTTTCATCGATTTTTTCACTCCTAATGACAATGTTTTCGTTGGCCTCAAACCCCTCTACAACCTCATTGAGGGAATAGGTTGGCAATGATCCCTCACTTTCATACCAGATACCATTGCTACTTTTATGACTGCTGCGTTCTGAGGGAATAGAAATCGCAAAATCGGCCAAGGCCACCCTTTTGTTGGTGTTGGCATCTACAAATTGTAAAATCTGTCCTCCTTTGGTCTCTAGGGCACCGTATTCTCCTTTGATAAAATTTTTCCACTCCCAGGCTTGTGACCCAACAAAAACGGCGCCACCAATGATGGTTAAAAGCATGTAAAAAGTAACCTTAGATTTATTCATGTGATGTCCGGCATCTACTGCCAAAACCATGGTGACTGAAGAAAAAATAAGAATAAAAGTCATCAAGGCGACATAGTACATGGGAGCATCTACCCCATGAAGAAATGGAAAGTGGGTAAAAACTTCATCGGCTATGGGCCAAGAATCGATATTTTTGAAACGAGAAAATCCATAGGAAACCAAGAATCCAGAGAAAGTCAGGGCATCAGATACAATAAAAAACCACATCATCAATTTTCCATAGCTGGCATTGAGAGGACGCTGGCCTCCACCCCAAAGATTGGCTTCTTTTTCGGCTGCAGTTAATTCCATAAAGTCTAATTCAAATTAGTTTGTACAAATTTATATATTTTACCGGTACAGGACGACAAATAGATACAAATATATCCACAAGAAATCCAGAAAATGCCAGAACAAATGGGCCAGTTCAAAACCCAAAGAATTGGCACTCGAATAACGACCTTTGACCAGCCGAAAGTACACCACCGATAGCACAATCAATCCCGCAAATAAATGAGCCAAATGAA
>CAZGUB010000104.1:0-4951 GCA_964528935.1 uncultured Flavobacteriaceae bacterium
AAAAGGTCAACAAAAAAGTAAAAAGACTGGCCAGAAAATCTGCCCTTAGCATCAAGGCCCAACAGAAATCTTTACTGATTTTGGAAGACTTTCAAATGGAGGCCCCCAAAACATCGGCCTACCTAGAAGTCATACAAGCGCTGGGCTTGGCCGACAAAAAGTCTTTGGTCGTCTTGGGCGAATCAAATAATAATGTATATTTGTCCTCTCGAAATCTGGCGCATTCTAAAGTTGTAACCAGCTCAGAATTAAACACTTACCAAATCACCAATGCCACCAATTTGGTGTTGTTTGAGAGTGCTGTTGCCGAAATCGAGAGCCAATTAAACAAAGCCTAAGGTTATGGATATTATTTTAAAACCTGTAATCACCGAAAAAGCCACTGCCGCCAGTGAGCTCAACAACTGTTATAGTTTTTTGGTCAATACCAAAGCCAACAAGGTGGAGATTAAGAAAGCCGTAGAGGCCGCTTATGGCGTTTCTGTGGAAAAGGTCAGAACCCTCAATTACGGTCCCCAAAGAAAAACAAAATACACCAAAACCGGTATCCAAACCGGGAAAACCAACGCCACCAAAAAAGCTGTGGTACAGGTAGCCCTGGGAGATACCATAGATTTTTACAGTAATCTTTAAACGCGTTTGATGTCAGTAAGAAAATTAAAGCCAGTAACTCCCGCGCAGCGTTTTAGAGTAGTAAATGGATTTGACGTAATTACTACTGATAAGCCGGAAAAGAGCTTGCTCGTTCCGAAAAAGCGTACCGGAGGAAGAAACAACAAGGGAAAAATGACCGTATCCCATCGCGGTGGGGGTCACAAAAAAAGATACCGAATCATCGACTTCAAAAGGAACAAATCTGATGTTGCCGCCGAAGTCCAATCTATAGAATACGATCCCAACCGAACCGCATTTATTGCACTGCTGCAATACAGCGATGGCGAAAAGCGTTATATTGTTGCACAAAACGGTTTACAAGTGGGACAAAAAATCAGCTCAGGAGCCAATGCCTCCCCCGAAGTGGGCAATGCATTGTATTTGAGCGACATTCCCTTGGGAACCATCATCTCCTGTATCGAGCTCAATCCCGGTGCCGGAGCAGTTTTGGCTCGCAGTGCCGGAGCCTTTGCCCAATTGATGGCCCGCGATGGCAAGCTCGCCACCATCAAGCTCCCCTCGGGAGAAACACGAACCATCCCCACCAGCTGTATGGCCACCATAGGGGTAGTGTCCAATTCCGACCACCAATTGTTGGTCTCCGGAAAAGCCGGACGTTCGCGCTGGATCGGCAGAAGACCCAGAACCAGACCCGTAGCCATGAACCCCGTCGATCACCCCATGGGAGGAGGTGAAGGTCGTGCCTCTGGAGGTCACCCCAGATCCAAAAACGGTATTCCGGCCAAAGGTTACAGAACCCGTTCTAAAACCAAAGCCAGTAATAAATTTATCATAGAACGCAGAAAAAAATAACCCAATATGGCTCGTTCACTAAAAAAAGGACCTTTTGTTGCGCTAAGCCTTGAAAAAAAGGTGCAGAAAAATGTCGAAGAAAACAAAAAAGCCGTGATCAAAACCTGGTCGCGTGCTTCATTAATCACCCCCGATTTTGTCGGGCAAACCATCGGTGTTCACAACGGCCGACAGTTTGTTCCCGTATACATTACCGAAAACATGGTGGGGCACAAATTGGGTGAATTTTCTCCTACTCGTTCCTTTAGAGGACATGCAGGAGCAAAAAACAAAGGAAAAAAATAATTTACGGAAATGGGAAAACGCAAAAGAGAATCTGCAGCGCAACTCAAAGAAGCCAACAAAACATTGGCTTTTGCCAAGCTCAACAATTGCCCTACCTCTCCTCGCAAGATGAGATTGGTCGCCGACCAAGTTAGGGGAGAAGAGGTAAACAAGGCGTTGGCCATATTGAAATTTAGCCCCAAAGAAGCTTCTCGAAAACTCGAGAAACTGCTCATTTCTGCCATTTCCAACTGGCAAGCCAAAAACGAAGAAGCAGACGTAGAAAAAGCAGCCTTGTTTGTAAAAGAAATTAAAGTAGACGGTGGTAGAATGCTCAAACGTCTTCGTCCTGCCCCCCAAGGGAGGGCGCATCGAATCCGTAAGCGTTCCAATCACGTAACCCTGGTTATAGGAGCCAATAACATAGAAAATTAATATGGGACAAAAAACCAACCCTATCGGTAATCGTTTGGGCATCATCAGAGGATGGGACTCCAACTGGTATGGTGGCCGAAATTACGGCGCCAAACTGGCCGAAGACGACAAAATCAGAAAGTACGTTCACGCCCGTTTGGCCAAAGCCAGTGTTTCCAATGTTATCATTGAGCGCACTTTAAAGCTGATCACCATCACCATCACTACTGCCCGCCCGGGTATCATTATCGGAAAAGCCGGACAGGAAGTAGACAAACTTAAGGAGGAACTCAAAAAGATCACCAACAAAGACATTCAAATTAACATTTTTGAAATCAAGCGTCCCGAATTGGACGCCCAATTGGTAGCTGCCAGTGTGGCCCGACAGATCGAAAGCAGGATTTCTTATCGACGAGCCATCAAAATGGCCATAGCTGCCTCCATGCGAATGAATGCCGAAGGGATCAAAATTCAGATTTCAGGCCGATTGAACGGTGCCGAAATGGCGCGATCGGAGTCCTATAAAGAAGGCAGAATTCCCCTCTCTACCTTTAGAGCAGACATTGACTATGCCCTGGTAGAAGCCCATACCACCTATGGCCGACTCGGTGTCAAAGTTTGGATCATGAAAGGAGAAGTATTCGGAAAAAGAGAACTCTCTCCATTGGTAGGGATGTCCAAAAAATCGGGTACCGGCGCAGGCAACAAATCAGCCGCTGGCGGTCGTCAACCCAGAAGAAGAAACAACAATAACAGATAGGTAAAATGTTACAACCTAAAAGAACCAAATTCCGAAAAGCGCAAAAAGGGCGCATGAAGGGAATTTCCCAAAGAGGAAACCAACTGTCCAACGGCATGTTTGGGATCAAATCCTTGGATTCTAAATTCATCACCTCCCGACAAATCGAAGCGGCCAGGATTGCTGCCACCCGATACATGAAAAGGGAAGGTCAGTTATGGATCAAAATTTTCCCAGACAAACCCATTACCAAAAAGCCCTTAGAAGTTAGGATGGGTAAAGGAAAAGGAGCTCCAGAATATTTTGTAGCAATAGTCAAACCCGGACGTATCATGTTCGAAATCGCCGGAGTGCCCATGCCTGTGGCCAAAGAAGCCCTCAGACTGGCAGCGCAGAAGCTACCCGTAAAAACCAAATTTGTCATCGCCAGAGACTTTCAAGCCTAATTTTATCACATCATGAAAACATCAGAAATCGAAAAATTATCCCTTGAAGACCTAAAAGACAAATTGGCCGAAAACAAAAAACAATTGTCTGATCTTAAAATGAACCATGCGGTAAGCCCTCTCGAGAACCCGCTACAAATCAAATCGGTCAGAAAAACTGTGGCCCGATTGCTAACCGCTATTGCTGCCAAGCAGCACGAAATTACCGCCTAAGAATATGGAAAATAGAAATTTAAGAAAAGAACGTATCGGTATTGTGACCAGCAACAAAATGGAAAAATCCATCGTCGTTTCTGAGGTCAAGCGGGTAAAACACCCCATGTACGGAAAATTCGTCTTAAAAACCAAAAAATACGTCGCCCACGACGACAGCAACGATTGCAATTTTGGCGACACCGTAAAAATAATGGAAACCCGTCCCTTGAGTAAATCCAAGTGTTGGCGTTTAGTCGAAATCATTGAAAGAGCTAAATAACCATGTTACAACAAGAATCCAGACTTAAAGTTGCCGACAATACCGGCGCCAAAGAAGTACTTACCATAAGGGTTTTGGGAGGTACCAAAAGACGATATGCCTCTGTAGGAGACAAAATTGTTGTATCGGTCAAAGACGCTTCTCCCTCGGGAACCGTAAAAAAAGGTCAAGTGTCTCAGGCCGTTGTGGTGCGCACCTCCAAAGAGGTTCGCCGTGCCGATGGATCTTATATCCGTTTCGACGACAACGCCTGCGTATTGCTCAACCCTACCGGAGAAATGAGGGGCACCCGTGTATTTGGTCCCGTGGCCCGCGAGCTGCGTGACAAGCAATTCATGAAAATTGTATCATTGGCACCCGAAGTGCTGTAAACCATTGTTATGGGTAAGATAAAAATTAAAAAAGACGACAAAGTACTGGTCATCGCCGGAGAACACAAAGGAACCCAAGGCCGGGTGATCAAAGTGTTGCGCGATCAAAACAAAGCCCTCGTAGAAGGGGTCAATATGATCAAAAAACACGCCAAGCCCAGTGCTCAAAACCCCCAAGGAGGTATCGTCGAAAAGGAAGCCCCGATCCACCTCTCCAACCTCTCATTGACCACCGCCGATGGTCAAGCCACACGAGTGGGTTACCGAACCGAGGAGGGCAACAAAGTACGATTTGCTAAAAAAAATAACGAAGTAGTATAATGAGTTATCAAGCAAGATTAAAGAAAGAATACAACGAGCGCATCGTTTCCGCCCTTAAAGAGGAATTTGGATACACCAATGTGATGCAAGTGCCCAAACTTCAGAAGATTGTGATCAGCAGAGGAGTAGGAGCCGCCGTTGCCGACAAAAAATTAATCGATTATGCCGTGGACGAACTGACTGACATCACCGGCCAGAAAGCCATTGCTACCATCTCCAAAAAGGATGTGGCATCGTTTAAACTCCGAAAAGGCATGCCCATCGGAGCCAAAGTCACCCTCAGAGGAGAACGCATGTACGAGTTTCTCGACCGCTTGGTTACCGTAGCACTGCCCAGAGTAAGAGATTTTCAAGGGGTAAAAGTGAGTGGTTTCGACGGCAGAGGCAACTACAACCTCTCACTGCCCAGAGTAAGAGATTTTCAAGGGGTAAAAGTGAGTGGTTTCGACGGCAG
>CAZGUB010000105.1:0-4925 GCA_964528935.1 uncultured Flavobacteriaceae bacterium
CCCTTCTGACTTCGTCTTTGAAAAGCATTTTCAATGGTTCGACCAATTTCAGCTTCATATAATCGGGCAATCCCCCTACATTATGATGGGATTTGATCGTCGCCGAAGGGCCTTTTACGGAGATAGACTCTATGACATCCGGATAGATTGTACCTTGGGCCAGCCAGCTGACACCTTCAATTTTTTTGGATTCTTCATCGAAAACATCGATGAAAGTATTGCCAATGATTTTTCTCTTTTTCTCGGGATCCACGACCCCAGCCAGTGCGTCGATAAACTGCTGGGAAGCATCAACGCCTTTGACATTGAGTCCCATCCCCTCGTATTGTCCCAGCACGTTTTCAAATTCATTTTTTCGCAACAAACCATTGTTTACAAAAACACACTGCAATTGTTCGCCAATGGCCTTGTTCAGTAACACGGCGGCCACAGTAGAGTCTACCCCTCCCGACAGGCCCAAAATTACCTTTTCATCTCCTACAGTTTCTCGTATTTCCTGAAGGGTCATCTCTACAAAAGAATCGGGTGTCCAATCTTGCTTGAGGCCGGCAATTTTGATCAGAAAGTTTTCCAATAATTTTTTACCGTCGGTGGTGTGGTAAACCTCTGGGTGAAATTGGATTCCAAATGTGTTTTCTCCCGCTATGGTAAAGGCGGCGTTTTTGACATCTTCGGTACTGGCCAGCAATACGCCACCTTCAGGAAGCTCGTCGATGGTGTCGCTATGGCTCATCCAGACTTGGCTTCCAACCGCAATGCCCTCGAAAAAAGTCTGGCCGTTTTGAATATGGGTAAGCTGTGCCCTACCATACTCTCGAGTGGCGGAGGGCTTTACCCTTCCACCGGAAAAATGCGACAAATATTGGGCACCATAACAGACCGCCAAAAGTGGAATTTTGCCTCTTATTTCGGAGAGATCGGGGTGGGGAGCTTCCTCAGACCGAACCGAAAAAGGGGATCCGGAGAGGATAACGGCCTTGAATTCTGCAATGTTGTTAGGAGGGTTGTTGTAGGGATGTATTTCACAGTAAATGAAAAGCTCCCTCACACGTCTGGCTATCAATTGGGTGTATTGCGACCCAAAATCAAGAATCAATACTTTTTCTTGCATGAGCCAAAAATACAATTAATTAAAATGGGATGTTTTTACAAAAAAGGTATTTTATTAAAAAAAAATGTTGGTAAATGTTAAATCTCAACGATGGAAAAATCAAAAGACAAAGGCTCGAAGTTTTCGATTAAAAACGCAATAAAATCGGGACCCAATTCCAAGTAAACTGAAGTAAAATTTTCGACGCGTTCCTGCAGTTTTCCTCCCGGAAAAAATTGTTCCTGCAATAGAGCCAATCGCTCTACCTGATCTTTTAGCTTCACTTTTTGGGCCTTCAACAGCCGGGCCTCCAGACGATCAATCCCATTGAACTGTTTTGCCTTTTGGGCATTAACGGCACCCTCAAAAGAGGCATCAGTTTGATGGACCAAACTTTCCAACTGCTCAAATTGTTGTTCCAATGTCTTTTTGAAGGGAGATAAATCCAAATCAATATTGCTGATCTGCCTCACTTTTTTATTGATTAATGCATTTCTGCTCAGAAATAAATCTTTTAATTCGAGTTTGAGTTTGGCTATTTTTCTGGCTGTTTTTTGCTCTACGACCAAGGCTGCATTTCGCAAAATCAACAAGGGAAAAGGAACCCCGCTGGCTTGAAAAAAAGCCTTGAGCAGCATCCAATAGGCCAACTCGCCTCCCCCACCGATGTAGGCGATATTGGGAAGTATGACCTCCTGATAGAGGGGACGCAACAGGACGTTTGGAGAAAACTTTTCTGGAGATTTTTCGGCCCATTCGATCATTTGGGCCGTAGGAACGGTATCCCCTTTGCCTTCCAAGCCAAAACCGTTTTTTTCCAAAACCAATCGGTGTCTTTTTTCCTCTTCCAAAAAAAAACAAATTCAAGTCCCTGGGGTTTACTTGTGGTTTGAAACCGCTATTGTAGGTTTTTTGGAGGTTTACAATTTGTTCGTTTACCTTTTTGGAACAACTTTGCTGCTGTAGTTCTTCGAGAATATAGGGGCTAAAGTGTTCTTTTAGTTTTTGATCGTCTGCATCCAAAATCAAAAGGCCGTACTTTTCGAAGAGTGCATTGACAAAAATTCTTGTGGCTCTAGATAGGTTGTTTCCCGAGGCATAGCTTTTTTCGATGATTTCCTTCAATGCGGTGGCGTGAATGTGGGTACCCAGTTCTTGTTTGAACAAGCTTAGGAGCGCATCCAGGCTCTGCGTGTCGATTCTTCCTACGGCTCCTCCGCCCTGCGCATTCCATTGAAATTTTTTCCCCCTAAAGATAAAAGCACTGATTTCTTCAAAATCGTGATCTTCAGAGGCCATCCAATAGAGGGGAATAAAATCTAGGTCGGGGTATTTTGCATTGAGTTGTTGGGACAGCTTGATGGCACTAACAATTTTGTAAATAAAGTAGAGCGGACCAGTCATTAGGCACAACTGGTGTCCGGTAGTAATAGTCAGCGTGTTCTGATCCCGAAGTTTTTGAAGATTCTCGGCTACCAAAAGCTCCAACTCCATTCCTTGGTATTGACGCACTAGGCTTTCGCACAAGGTTTTTCTGATTTCAGCTTTAAAAACCTTCTTTTTTTTGTGGGCCTGACGGTAGAGGGTCTCAAAGCTGGGGACACCGCTGTGAAAGGGTTTCAACGCTTCTTTATCGGTCAGATAATCACACATCAAATCCGAGAAATGACCGGTTTCGACAAAGGGAATGTGCTGTACTTTCATGACCTTATTTGCAATAAAGATAAAGGTGTTTTTTCAATCTGCAATTGGTTGGTTTTCTGCCGGAATAGCATAGAGATCAAAATCTGTCGCTTCGACAATTTTCAGGTAGGCAAAATCACCTGTTTTGAGATAATAGCGTCGCGCATCGACCAGAATTTCGTTATCCACATCGGGGGAGTCGATTTCTGTTCTACCGATAAAGAAATCGCCTTGTTTGCGATCGATCACACAACGGAAGATTTTACCCACTTTTTTTTGATTTTGCTCCCAAGATATTTCTGCTTGAATTTGCATTATGGTGTTGGCTCTTTCCTGTTTCACTTCTGGAAGGACATCGTCTGTCAATCTATGGGCGTGGGTATTTTCCTCATGGCTATAGGTAAAACAACCCAAACGTTCAAATCGCATGGTTTTGACCCATTGTTTTAGGATGTGAAAATCGTGTTCTGTTTCTCCGGGATACCCTACAATCAAGGTAGTTCTCAGCGCAATCTCTGGCAATGTTTTTCTAATATTCTGAATTAATTCTGTCGTTTTTTGTTGGGTGGTACCCCTTCGCATGGACTTGAGAATGGGATCGGAAATGTGCTGCAGGGGTAGGTCCAGATAGTTGCAAATTTTGGGTTCATTTTTCATCACCTCTATCACCTCCATGGGAAATCCCGTAGGAAAGGCATAATGCAGTCGAATCCATTCGATCCCTTCTACTTTGACTAGAGCTTTCAACAGGTCTGCCAAGCGTCTTTCTTGATAGAGATCCAATCCGTAGTAGGTCAAATCTTGAGCGATTAGGAGCAATTCTTTAACACCGTTGTGCGCCAGTTTTTGGGCACGTTCTACCAATTGTTCTATGGGGGTCGATCGGTGTTTTCCCCGCATCAAGGGAATGGCGCAAAAAGAACAAGGGCGATCGCAGCCTTCAGACACCTTAAAATAGGCGTAGTTCTTAGGGGTGGTGGTCAGGCGTTCGCCCAACAATTCGTGTCGGTAATTGGCTCCCAAGGCTTGAAGGAGTTGCGGAAGTTCGGTAGTGCCAAAGTACGCATCGACTTCGGGCATTTCTTTTTCTAATTCGGGTTTGTAGCGCTCACTCAAACATCCGGTAACAAAGAGTTGGTCAATTTCTCCGTTTTCTTTTTTTTGAATTTGCTGCAAAATGGTATTCACGGACTCCTCTTTAGCATTGTCGATGAATCCGCAAGTGTTGACCACCACAATATTACCCTCTTCTTCGTGTACCACATTTTTATTGTTGGCTTTGAGTTGTCCCATCAACACCTCTGAATCGTAAAGGTTTTTGGAACAGCCCATGGTGATGACGTTGATCTGGTTATGTTTTCGGCTTTTGGTTCTCAATGACTTACTATTGGTTGAGGGCTATACCCAGTTGATTATGTAAAAAGGTCAAGGCGGCCTGCTGGGCTTGTTTGTAATTGGGGTTGGTCAAGGACGAAATGACAACATGATCTCCAGCTGCGGGGAAGGGCATTTTTTGTTTTTTTTCTCGGGGCGTTCCCAACTGCTCAAACATCTCTAACATGGCGGGAACAGAAACTACTTTGTCTTGTTCTTCCTCGTTTTTATAGTAATAACCCATAAAAACAGGAGCGGTTATACGGCGGAATCTTTCGGGCTGCATTCCTGTTTCCAGGAGTTTTTTCAACTGTATGGTGGCTTCCAAACGGTAGCGTGTGGTCCAATAGTTTCGCTTTGCCGGGGTAATCTTGTCCATGATGTGGTATTGGCTTCCCAGCACTGCTCTAGCGATGTATAAACCCCATGGAAGGGTCAGGAGTTTTGCATCGGGATTGTAAATTTCAATGTTAGGACCAAACAAGAGCAAGGCAGCTATCTGGGGGTCTTCCCCCAAAATGAGGGAGAGCGTGCCTCCAGTTGAACTGGAAATTACAATGACCTTTTCGCCAATTTTCTTAGCTACTGCCAATGCCTCTCGAGCACTTTCCAAGTATTTTTGACCGGTAAAATTCAGAAGCGGTTCTTCTTCTACCAGACCGTGATCGCTGAGTCGTGGTAAATAAAGATTGGCCTTAAGGGCCTTGGCTATGTTACGGTGGACTGGATTCCCCTCTTGGGTGCTGGCAGAAAACCCATGTAAATACAAGACACTGTA
>CAZGUB010000106.1:0-4878 GCA_964528935.1 uncultured Flavobacteriaceae bacterium
TGGTATTCAAAAGACATAAGCGTGGGTTAAACAATCAAAACGGTTTAAAAATAAATGATTAAAATGAACAATTGATTGTACATTTTGTAAAAATTACCGCTAAAATTCGTAATTTAATAATTGTATGGGATTGTAAATCACAATTTTTTGGGCTTCGAGATTATTCAATTAATTTTGAAGTCCTTTTTTAAAAACCTCTAAAGCAATGTTACCCAAAAAACAAGGACTGTACTCCCCAGAAAATGAACATGACAACTGTGGTGCAGGTTTTATATGTAGCCTTCAAGGAAAGAAAACCAACGACATCATCCACAACGCGCTGGACACCCTTGTAAAATTGGAACACCGTGGTGCCGTAAGTGCCGACGGGAAAACCGGGGATGGAGCTGGAATTTTGATTGAAATTCCCCACGATTTTTTTGTAAAAAATTGTGATTTTGAACTTCCCGAACTGCATCAATATGCTGTAGGAATGGTCTTTCTTCCACAAAAAAACAATCAAAGAGACTATTGCATCAAAATTTTCGAAAACGAAATCACTCGTCAGGGGCTTCAAATATTGGGATGGAGAGAAGTCCCTGTAGATCAAAGCCAAGTGGGAGCCATCGCAGCCCAAACAGAACCAAAAATTCGTCAGATTTTTGTAGGAAAAGGAACAACAGCACTCACCGAAGACGAATTTAACACCAAGCTTTTTATTGCCCGAAAAGTAGCAGAACATCAAATCTACGGTTCCAAACTGTCTCAGGCAGGCTATTTCTACCTGCCCAGTCTTTCCACCCACACCCTGATCTATAAAGGACTATTGACTCCAGAGGACATCAACGCCTACTACAAAGACCTTAACGATCCCTTGGTCGTAACCCGACTGGCACTCGTTCACCAGCGATTTTCTACCAACACCTTTCCCACTTGGGATTTGGCACAGCCGTTCCGCTATATGTGCCACAACGGAGAGATCAACACTTTCAGGGGCAACTACAGCAGAATGCAAGCTCGAGAAGAACTCTTTCAAAGCGAAGCTTTTGGCGAGGATATCAAAAAAATTCTGCCCGTTATACTGCCTGGAAAATCCGACTCTTCTTCCATGGATATGGCCGTAGAGTTGCTTTTGGCCACCGGAAGGTCATTGCCCGAAGTTATGATGATGCTGGTACCCGAAGCCTGGGAAAAACACCTTTCCATGGACGATGACAAAAAAGCATTCTACGAATACAACGCCTGCATCATGGAGCCTTGGGATGGCCCAGCCTCCATCCCCTTTACCGATGGTAAATACATTGGGGCACTTCTGGACCGAAACGGTTTGAGACCCTCTCGATATACCGTAACCAAAGACGGATACGTGGTCATGTCTTCCGAAGCCGGAGTACTCGATATCCAGCCTGACAATGTGGAAAAACATGGTAGGCTGGAGCCCGGAAGAATGTTTTTGGTAAACATGGACGAAGGAAGAATCGTAGAAGATGGTGAAATCAAAAAAGAAATTGTAGGTCAAAAACCCTACCGCAAATGGCTCAACGAAAATCTTCTTGAGCTCAAAGAAGTTCCCTATACCGGCAATAAAACTCCCCTAGAAAAAGTAGACTTCGAAACCCGTCTCAGAGTTTTTGGCTATACCCAAGAAGACCTAAAAACGATTATCAACCCCATGAGCGTCAGTGCCAAAGAAGCCATTGGATCCATGGGTACAGATACTCCATTGGCGGTGCTCTCCGACAGGCCTCAACTCATTTACAATTACTTCAAACAATTGTTTGCACAAGTTACCAACCCCCCTCTCGATGGAATCCGCGAGGAAATTGTTACAGACACCAGCCTTAGCATCGGAAGCGACCATAATATTTTTGAAGTTGTTCCCGAACAATGCAAGAAACTTAGAATTCAAAATCCGGTGATCTCCAATGAAGATTTGGACAAAATAAAATACATAGAACATCCCGATTATCGGGCAACGTCTATCAGTACACTATACGAAGTCAACAAGGGACATAATGGTCTGGAGATGGCCTTGGATCAGATAATCCTCGATATTGAAAAAGCAGTAGACACAGGAGCCAATATCATCATTCTCTCCGATCGCGGTGTCTCCTCAGAACTCGCACCCATCCCCATGTTACTGGCTTGTTCTCATACCCATCACGGACTCAAGAAATTGAACAAGAGATCCCAATTTGGTATCATCATCGAATCCGCAGAACCCAGAGAACCTCATCACTTCTCCCTCTTGTTTGGCTATGGAGCCAGTGCTATTAATCCCTACATGGTTAATGAAATTATTGCCCACCAGGTAGAACAAAACGTTATCCAAGGACTTTCTGCAGAAAAAGCCATTGACAATTTCAACAAAGCCATTGCCAAAGGAATTGTAAAAGTGATGAATAAAATCGGTATTTCAACCCTACACTCCTATCGAGGGGCTCAGATTTTTGAAGCCTTGGGGTTGAATGAAAAATTTATTGAAACCTATTTTTGCAAAACCGCAAGCCGAATACAAGGAATTGGCTTGTACGAAATAGAAAAAGAAATCAATCAACGTTTTAGAAAGGCCTACAGCCAAAAAAATGTGCCCGGAATGGATCTCGAAATTGGTGGAGACTACCGCTGGAGAAGAGATGGAGAAAAACATATGTTCAATCCTGCCAGCATTGCCAAGCTCCAACAAGCAGTAAGACAGAATAAATTCGAAACTTACGAAGTCTATTCCAAACTCATCAATGATCAAAGCGAAAAACTAATGACCCTAAGGGGAATGTTTGAATTTTCCAGTTTCGATCCCATCCCTCTGGAAGAAGTCGAACCATGGACAGAAATCGTAAAACGTTTCAAAACAGGAGCCATGTCGCTGGGATCGATCAGTGCCGAAGCCCACGAGAACTTGGCCATTGCCATGAACCGTATCGGTGGGAAAAGCAACTCCGGAGAAGGTGGTGAAGACCCCCAAAGATTTCAACCCGACATGGACGGCAACTGGAAAAATAGTGCCATAAAACAAGTCGCCTCCGGAAGATTTGGAGTCTCAAGTCATTATTTGACCTCTGCCAAAGAAATTCAAATCAAAATGGCTCAAGGCGCAAAACCAGGAGAAGGAGGACAGCTCCCCGGTCCAAAGGTCAATCCCTACATCGCCTCGGTGAGAAACTCTACCCCCTATGTGGGACTCATCTCTCCTCCCCCCCACCACGATATCTATTCTATCGAAGATTTGGCCCAACTGATCTACGATCTCAAAAACGCCAACCGTGAAGCACGCATCAACGTCAAACTGGTATCTGAAGTAGGTGTAGGAACCATCGCTGCCGGTGTTGCAAAAGCCAAAGCCGATGTCATCCTCATCTCTGGTTATGACGGAGGCACAGGAGCCTCCCCACTCACCTCCCTCAAACATGCCGGCTTACCTTGGGAGCTTGGAATTGCAGAAGCACAACAAACACTCGTTATGAATGACCTTCGATCGCGCATTGTTTTGGAATGCGATGGTCAAATGAAAACCGGTAGAGATGTGGCCATTGCCTGCTTGTTGGGTGCCGAGGAATTTGGGTTTTCTACTGCCCCGCTGGTCGCCTCTGGTTGTATCATGATGCGAGCTTGTCACCTCAACACCTGTCCTGTAGGCATCGCAACACAAGACCCCGAATTGAGAAAAAATTTTAAAGGAAAACCAGAACACGTCATCAATTTCATGTATTTCGTAGCCCAAGAGCTGAGGGAAATCATGGCCAGTCTGGGCTTCAGAACCGTTAATGAAATGGTCGGCCAATCCCAGAAACTCAACATGAATAAAGCCATTAACCACTACAAAGCACAAGGGGTTGACCTCTCCAAAATTCTCTACAAACCCGAAGTTCCTGAATATGTGGACGCTTACAATACCCAAAAACAAGACCACGGATTGGAAAAAGTTTTGGACTTTAAGATAGTCGCTAAAGCCCATACAGCCATCTACAGAAAAGATCCACAACACCTCGAATTCGACATTAAGAACACCAACCGATCTGTCGGTGCCATCCTCAGCAACGAGATTTCAAAAATACATGGTGCCAACGGACTTCCAGAAGACACCTTGAGCATAAATTTTACCGGAACCGCCGGACAAAGTTTCGGTGCTTTTGCCACCAAAGGTCTCTTTCTGAAGGTCATCGGAAATTGTAACGACTACTTTGGAAAAGGACTGTCGGGAGCAAAACTCGTTGCTCAAGTTCCTAAAGAAGCTACCTTTAAAGCCGATGAAAATATCATCGTTGGAAATGTAGCCTTGTATGGTGCCGTAACCGGCGAGGCCTATATCAACGGTGTGGCCGGAGAGCGGTTTTGTGTCAGAAACTCCGGAGCCACTGCCGTCGTTGAAGGAATTGGAGATCACGGTTGCGAGTATATGACCGGAGGTATTGCTGTAATCTTGGGACAATTTGGAAGAAATTTTGCTGCAGGAATGAGTGGTGGAATCGCTTACCTGTTCAGCGACGATGGTACTTTCGACGATAAAAAATTCAACCTAGAAATGGTCGAATTGGAAGACCTCACCGACCAAGATTTTGAAAGCCTAGCCCAATTGCTCAACAACCACCTAGACTACACCAACAGCTCACGCGCCAAAAGCATCCTAGAAAATTGGGATAAAAACAAAAAGAAATTCATAAAAGTAATGCCAACCGATTACAAAAGAGCTTTGGAAATGTTGGCCAAAGAAGCCGAAGAAGCTAAAATCAACTGATTATGGGAAAATTAAGAGGTTTTATGGAATACGACAGGATTAAAGAAGCTGTTGTAACTCCCAAAGAACGTATTCAGAACTACAATGAATTTACTAAAGCCCCAAAAGACGGGGAATTACAAGAACAAGGAGGTAGATGCATGGACTGTGGAGTCCCTTTTTGC
>CAZGUB010000107.1:0-4837 GCA_964528935.1 uncultured Flavobacteriaceae bacterium
ACACTCTTTCCCTACACGACGCTCTTCCGTTGATTTGGGTCCCAACCTGCCTTCATTATTGAAATTTTTTAAACAGGTAAGCTCAGGTAAAAACAAAGATTATTCATTAAAGAATTTTCGTTTTGAAAATGAAATCCCCAAAGACGGATCTATTCAAGATTATATCAAAACCCAACAAAATATTCTTGTTCAGATTGTCAAGGAGCCCATTTCCACTAAAGGTCCCAGAGTAAGCTCAGAATTGTCCTTGGCGGGAAGGTTTATGGTGCTTATTCCATTTTCTGACCGCATCTCAATCTCTCAAAAAATTGAAAGCAATTCCGAAAAAAATCGGTTAAAAAAATTGGTTAAAAGTATTCGACCCAAAGGCTTTGGCGTGATCATCAGAACGGTCGCCAAAGACCAAAAAGTAAAAGAACTCGATGCCGATTTACAACAATTGCTCGGTCGGTGGAACAGCCTTTGCGAGAAATTTATCAAAGTAGATCAATACCCTACCAAAATTCTCAGTGAAATCAATCGATCTTCCTCTATTTTACGAGATATTTTCGACAATGATTTTACTGGCATACACGTAGACGACCTTCAAATGCAAATTGAAATCAAGGACTATCTACAGACCATCGCTCCAGACAAAGTGTCCATTGTCAAGTATTTCAAAAACAAAACGACACCAATTTTCGATCATTTTGGTATTGAAAGGCAAATCAAAACCTCTTTTGGCAAGACAGTCTCTATGCAAAAAGGAGCCTATTTGGTTATCGAACATACCGAAGCCTTGCACGTAATTGATGTAAACAGTGGCAATCGATCCAACAAGGCCAAATCTCAAGAACAAACGGCCCTAGAAGTCAACCTGATTGCTGCCAGCGAAATCGCGAGGCAACTCCGACTCAGAGATATGGGTGGGATCATCGTTGTCGATTTCATCGACCTCAACACCAACGAAAATCGAAAAAAACTATTTGAACATCTTCGAAAAGAAATGGAAAATGACAGAACCAAACACAAAATTCTGCCCCCTTCCAGATTTGGATTGATTCAAATCACCCGACAGAGGGTCCGACCGGAGATGAACATTAAAACGCGCGAGCCCAACCCCAACAAAGAAGGTGAGGTTGAAGCCCCCATCGTTTTAATAGACAAAATCAACGCAGAGCGCGACAAGATTGGCGAGCATAGGCACCACAAAAAAAAAGAGTTGTATTTGCACCTCCACCCTTTTGTCGCTGCTTATCTCACCAAAGGGTTCCCCTCCATCCGAACCCGTTGGTACCTCAAACACAAAAAGTGGGTACACATTGTACCCCGCGATGCTTACCTGTATTTGCAGTTCCGATTTTTGGATCAGAACAAAAGACCATTTCGGACTCGATAAAAGAAAAACCGCCTCTTTTCAGGCGGTTTTTTTTATGAAATCCTTTTTTGATTGCTCTTTTTTCGCAGACGGCGCACCCCATTGCTGCCCCTTATGATTTTACCTCTTTTTGTCTTTTTGTCGCCTTTACCCATGGATTTCGATTTGGTATCAAAATTTAGTGAAATTTTAAATAAAGGGGGGTGTTGACCCTCAAAAAACTTGCTATTTTTAATCATGCAAATGGCAGGTCAACCCATACCCTTGGAAGAGGTTCAAAAAAAATTAGAACACTACTGTGCCTATCAGGAACGCTGTCATCAAGAGGTCATCTTAAAGCTCAAGTCCTATGGGGTCTTCGGTGATCCAATGGACAGGATCATCAGCCATTTGATACAACAAAATTATTTGAACGAAACCCGTTTCTCGATCCAATTCGTACGAGGGAAATTTAACCAAAAAAAATGGGGGAAAAAGCGACTCACCAGTGCTTTAAAACAACGCAATATCTCCGACTGGAACATCAACAATGCTTTGAAAGAAATTTCTGACGCATCCTATGAGCAATGTGCCCAAACTTTGGCAGAAAAATTCTGGAATAAAAATCCTGACCAACCCTTGGCCTTAAGAAAGCAAAAAGTCTGGAATGCCATGGAATACAGAGGCTGGGAAACAGCCCTAATAATGGAAAACATACTTCGACTGGAGCATCAAAAACTGTAAAGAATCCCCAGAAGACCATTGCCCTTGGGCATGGGCACCCAATTGGATTCCCAATACTCGGTGTTAAAAATATTGTTGAAGTATAAACTCAGCCCCCACCGATTTTTAGTCCATCTTGCAGACGCATCCACTACCGTATAGGTCTCTCCTGAAGTACGTTTGACATATTTGTAAACAAAATAACTGCTCAAATCTTGGGTAATCGGCCAGTGGTAGCTTGCGACCAAGTGGTGTTTTAGATCGTTGTTGATAGAATAACGGGAAAAGTCATATTCGCTTCTTTTCAAGCTATTTTCCAAATAAGAATAACTGATTCTGAGCTGATGACTGCGAGAATTGATTCGCAATTGATGGACCAGTTCTATATCCATTCCTCGGGTATCGACTTGTTGAATGTTTTCGGCCCTGAAGGGTGTATTTTCATCATTTCCTTTTTTGACATAGTCGATTAGATTTTTGGCATTTCTACTAAAAAAAGCAACCGAGGCGATTACATTGGCATTTAAAAATCGCAAGCCTATTTCATTGGATTTTGCAGTTTCGGGTTTTAGATTGGGATTGCCCAGTGTGGTTCGGTCGGCATAGTATAAATCGGTAAAAGTCGGGATTCTAAAAGTAGCCCCCGTATTGGCATAAAGTCTAAGCTTGGAATTGAGCTGCCATCCCAAATCGATCCCGGGAAAACTAAGGGTCCCAAAGTCGGAGAAATAATTAAAAACCACCCCCGGGGTGATGTCCACCTGGTTATCAAAAAGGTAAAATCGGTGCTCTAAAAAAAAGTTCATCATGGTTCGACTGCGATCTCCCAAATTGTTACTGCGAATGCTGACTCGAGAAATATCAATGCCCAAACCGCTAATTCCCCATTCCGAAGCAGTGGAAGTGTCTAAAGCCATACCCACTTTGTTGGTCACATGTAAATTTCGGTAAATGTCTGGTCTGTCTCGGATGTATTCATAAAGGTCCTGTCCCCTTCTCCAATACACTTTGGGCTTGAAAATCCAAGTTCCTTTGTCTATTCTTTGCGAGAGCGAAATCAGGCTGGCCTGAGTTTCTTCGTATTGGTCTACCGCCGAGGGAGTGGCATAAAAACCATTGGCACCAAACTTTCGTTCAGAAAAGCTGGTCACCAGGTCGAGCGGTGTCTTGTGACGGTTAAAAATCGATTTTACAAAATACTGGGTCTGGTCGAAGTCGGTGTTGTGGCGGTACCCATCGGAAGTGTTTTTGGAAATAAATCCGAGAATGGTACTTTTTTCGCTAGTATTACCTACAAAAATAGATCCATTGGTTTGGTCGTAACTTCCTTTTTGTAGCTGGAGAGAAAAAGATTCAGGAGTTGTTTTTCGGGTAATCACGTTGATGGCTCCCGTAAAAGCATTTTGACCGTAGGCTCTGGAAGCAGGTCCTTTGATGAGTTCGATGCGTTCAATCATTTGAGGGGGAGGAAGAAAATTGAGGGTGTGGTGTCCCGTTTGCGCATCGTCGAGTTTTACCCCATCGATCAGCAAAAGGGTTTGATCAAAAGTTCCGCCACGAATATTTAGGTCGGCCTGCGTCGCTCCGGCGCCTCTTCTTCTAATGTCAACTCCCGCAATTTGTTGTAATAGATCTACCGTATGGGCTACGCCACTTTGACGAATTTGATCCGCAGTAATAATCTGTATCGTTTTGGAGTTTTGGGTGAGGGGAGTTTCCAGTCGGTTGGAAGAGATGACCACCTCCGATAGTTTTTCGATCGAAAGGGTGTCTGGGTTCTTCTGGTTTTGGGAATGGGTCCAACTGCCAATAAAAAGGAAAAAAGACAACAGTATTCCCTTTATTTTAGTCATGCCCGGAAAGGTTTAGAATTTGGTAAAATTAATCTGCAAGAAGAATCAGTTTGTTGTTTCTCATCTCTACAGCACCCGAGCTAATTTCAAATAGCGTGGTGTTGGCATCAATCTGTTTAAATTTATTTTTGACCGATGAATCCAAATCCATTTTTCCATAGATGGTAACCGTCCCTTCTTTGAGGGTAGAAACGATGGGTGCGTGATTGTTGAGCATCTGAAAAGCTCCGGAGGTTCCCGGAACAATTACCGATGTCACTTCGCCACTAAACAAAGTGGCTTCTGGGGATACAATTTCTAAATGCATTATACTTCGGCTAACATTTTTTCTCCGGCTTCGATTGCGTCTTCAATGGTTCCCTTTAGGTTGAAGGCCGCTTCGGGAAGGTGATCCAACTCACCGTCCATGATCATGTTGAAGCCTTTGATGGTGTCTTTGATGTCTACCAATACTCCGGGGATTCCGGTAAATTGTTCTGCTACATGGAAGGGCTGGGAGAGAAAACGCTGTACCCTTCTGGCTCTGGAAACGGCGAGTTTGTCTTCTTCGGAAAGTTCTTCCATTCCCAGAATAGCGATAATATCTTGTAATTCTTTGTATCGTTGCAACAGCTCTTTTACACGTTGAGCACAGTTGTAATGTTCGTCTCCCAAAATGTCGGAGGTCAAAATCCTAGACGTAGAATCTAAGGGATCCACCGCAGGATAAATTCCTAACTCGGCAATCTTACGGGACAATACGGTCGTAGCATCCAAGTGGGCAAAAGTCGTTGCAGGGGCAGGATCGGTGAGGTCATCGGCAGGGACATATACCGCTTGAACAGAGGTGATGGATCCTTTTTTGGTGGAGGTAATCCTCTCTTGCATGGCTCCCATTTCGGTAGCCAGCGTAGGCTGATATCCTACGGCAGAGGGCATTCGTCCC
>CAZGUB010000108.1:0-4810 GCA_964528935.1 uncultured Flavobacteriaceae bacterium
GACGAGGAATTTTTGAGCTGGCTCATAAATTCCTCGTCTGTTAGTCGCTCGGTAGAAACAAAAACGATCTTTTTCGTCAATTGGAAAATGCCCGAAATGGCGAATATAAATTGATCTATTGTTCTCCCGAGCGACTAACAGACGAGGAATTTATGAGCCAGCTCAAAATGTTGTCCATCGACGGAATAGCGATCGATGAAGCCCATTGCATTTCCGAGTGGGGTCATGATTTTAGGCCGGCTTTCAAAACCATAAAGTTTTTACGAAAAATATTTCCCAAAGCACCTTTTATGGCTTTGACGGCCTCGGCTACACCCAAGGTACTGAAGGACATAGAGGTAGAATTAGAACTTTTGTCTGCCAAAACATTTAAAACCTCTTTTGAAAGAAAAAATATCCATTACCAACTAAAATTTACAGAAGACAAAATGGGCGAACTCAAAAAAATATTAAAGCCCGGGGAGCCGACAATTGTTTACTGCAGATCGCGTTCCAAATCAGAATCTACTGCCCATCAAATTCAACGTTGGGGATTGCAAGCCGATTTTTATCACGGTGGTATAGAAAGTCGTCAAAAAAAGCAAAAACTGAACGACTGGAAAAATGAAAAAAAAACCATCATGGTAGCCACCAGTGCTTTTGGAATGGGAATCGACAAGAGCAACGTCAGGAAAGTCATTCATCTGATCATGCCTGAAAGCATGGAATCCTACTATCAGGAGACCGGTAGGGCGGGAAGAGATGGATTGGACGCTCAAGCCCTTCTGCTGGTTCACCCTGCCGATAGTGACCAACTAAAGAATCAGTTTTTGGAAAACCTTCCGGACGCCCAATTCCTCAAATCTTTTTTTAAAAACCTGTGCAATTACCTCAACATTGCCCTAGGAAAAGGAGAGGGACAATCGCACCGACTCGAATTCAAAGATTTTTGTGACACCTATCGTTTGCCTTCCAAAAAAACGTTCAACGCTTTTGGCATTTTGGATAGAGAAGGGGTTTTCGAATGGAAATCAACCCACGAGACTCAGACCTACTTGAAAATTAATTGCTCGCCCAAGGCAGCTTCAGAAAGAAGTGAACAGCGAGACCCAGCCGGAAGGATACTTCAGTTTGTAATGCGCAACTACCCAGAAATTTTCAGAAAAAGCAAAAAAATTAATCTGGGGCAAATTTCTGATTTACTGCAAATGGATTTTGAGCTGATTCATAAAAAGCTGGTCCTTTTGGAAAAAGAAAACATCATTGAACTTAAAAAAGGAAATACGGATACCCAACTCTTCTGGAAAGTACCCCGTGAAGACCGATATACGCTAGCCCCTTTTATGAAAAGAACCGTGGATCACCATCAACGCAAGGCCGATAAAATTACCTTTATGTTGGATTATGCTTTTGAAAATTCAGAATGTAAGCGCAACAAAATATTGCGCTATTTTGGTGAGAAAAAAACAGACCTATGTCAAAAATGCTCTGCCAAAAGCTGTAGAAAAAACAATCGTCCAGACCATGACGTTGCCGCCAATATCAAAAAACTGATAGCAAAAGAACCTCTCAGCGCACGACAAATTGCCGTAAAACTCGAAACTACAAATGAGCACATTGTATTAGCTTTGCATCAAATGCTAGAGGATCGGATCATTGGATTAAATCAAACGAATCAGTTTTACCTCAAATGAAGGACACTATTATTTTTTTTGGAACCCCACCTTTTGCTGTAAACTGCTTGGAAGCATTGGTGGAAAAAAAATTCAATATCGCAGCCGTGGTTACAGTGCCCGATCGCCCTGCGGGTCGAGGAAAAAAAATTAGCACTTCTGCCGCAAAACAATACGCCCTTTCCAAGGGCATACTGCTGCTGCAACCAACCAACCTCAAAGATCCTGCCTTTTTAAAACAATTGGAAGACCTTCAGCCGGAGCTGATGGTAGTGGTGGCCTTCAGAATGTTACCAAAAGAAGTTTGGTCGATGCCCCCAAAGGGAACCATCAACCTCCACGCCTCACTTTTGCCCAATTATCGTGGCGCAGCTCCCATCCATTGGGCAGTGATTAATCGAGAAGAGAAAAGTGGGGTAAGTACTTTTTTTATCAACGAAAAAATCGATACTGGAGATTTGCTACTGCAAGAATCGACAACCCTCACCACAGATGAAACCGCTGGGACATTGCACGACAAACTCGCGAGTATGGGAGCCCGGCTAGTCTGCCACACAGTAAGGTCGATTTTTGACGGGAATATCAAGACTCAAAAACAAAAGCTTTTGGGAAATGAAAAATTGGCCCCAAAACTTGATAAAGACAACGTCTTTTTGGACTGGTCCCAATCTTTGGAGACCATTGAGGCTAAAATAAGAGGACTCTCCCCTTACCCGGGAGCCAAAACCCTTTGGCAAGAAGACCATGACTTTAGTGTAGTGAAAATTTTAGAGGCCGAGATCGTCAAAACGATACACGATTTCAAACCCAAAAAAGTAATCGTCAAAGATCAAAAGATATTAATTGCCCATCCTTCCGGATTTTTGAATTGTACGGTTTTACAGTTTCCCAACAAAAAAAGAATGCGAGCCCTTGATATACTTAATGGGAGTTCATTTTCTTCAAATTTAGAGGTGAATTAGGAAAAATCGCCTTTCCTTATCAACAAATGATGTATTTTATTAACAATAACGGGGATTTGAGAGGATTTTTCATTGGACTTCTCTGAAAGCGTATAAATTTGTTAGCATAACAATTTAACCTTTTTAAATTATGAACAAATCAGAATTAATTGATGCAATGGCAGCCGATGCCGGTATCTCAAAAGCTGCGGCCAAAGCTGCGCTAGAATCACTAATTGGAAGTGTTGGAAAAACCCTAAAAGGAGGAGGACGTGTTTCCCTTGTTGGATTTGGTTCTTGGTCCGTTTCAAAAAGAGCTGCTAGAGAAGGTAGAAACCCTCAGACTGGAGCTACCATCAAAATTGCTGCTAAAAATGTTGTGAAGTTTAAAGCAGGTGCGGAATTGTCAGGTTCTGTAAACTAAGAAAACTACACTTAAAAAAGGCTTCCCAATGGGAAGCTTTTTTTTTGGATTAAATTCAAATTATTCTTATATTTTTCAATTAATAATAGAATCTGGGAATAATATGCAATCGGGAAATCTATTGGTAGCGGCACCTTCTATTTTTGGAGATCGCAATTTTCACCGATCCATAGTAATTATGGTAGAGCAAAAATCTCCCGGATCTCTTGGGTTTATCATCAATAAGCCACTAGATTTCTATATCAGAGATGTAATGCCCGAAATCCAAAAAAACTTTCCCATATACAATGGTGGACCTGTAGAACAAGACAATCTCTTTTTTGTCCATCGGGCGGGTCACTTGATTCCCAACAGTATAAAAATCGACGATCATTTGTTTTGGGGAGGAGATTTCAAGACTGTTAGTGCCTTGATCAACGATGGCCTGCTGAGCTCAAATGAAATACGATTTTTTCTGGGCTATTCCGGCTGGTCCAAAGATCAATTGGAAAATGAAATTGCCCTGAAATCTTGGATGGTAGTGGACAATGCCTTGGAAGGAAAAATCCTATCCCACAAAACCGAAAGCCTCTGGAAAAATCAAATGATCGCCCTAGGAGGAAAAAACATTATTTGGTCCAATACCCCCGATAATCCGCATCATAACTGATTCCTGTAATCCCTCAGAAAGGCCTTTTTTAAGGCCGAAGACTGGTGCTTTGCGTAGCTTTTTTTTCTAAAACTGCGAACCTGGGTAAAGCCATTTTGGGCAGAGAAGAAAAAAAGCTCATCGGCTTGTTGGAGTGCAAACAATGGCAATGAACCCTCTTCCACCGGATGGATTTTTTCTTTTTTTAGAAAATTAATTATGGCATTTCGAGATACGGTTGCTACTACCCCCTCTTCCAATGAAGGGGTTTTTACAAGATTTCCTTGGATTAAAAAAATGGCCCCGAGCGTACTTTCTGACAATCTTTTGTGGTCGTTCAACATCAGGCTGGCGTCGTGGCCGTTTTCAAAAGCAAAAACCTCGGCTTGTTTTCTCAACAACTCATGGGTTTGAAAAAGCTTGGCGTTGTCATTGGCATAGATATAGTGATCCTTATAAACGATGGGGACTGATTCATGGGTTGACCATTTGGTTTCTGAAACGGTCAATAGAAAATGAAGGGATGTAATGGGCTTATCTTTGTTAGGGGGCTGACTTCGATAAAATTTAATACAGAGGGTTTGATCGTTTGGATGATCTCCCAATACGGCGTTGTATGTCTCCAACTGATCCTGAAAAAAATGGAGGGAGTAATGCATGGGAACATCGACCCTTGACCTTCGCAAGGAGGCCATAATCGAAAAATAATGAGACTCCAGTAGCGCAATTTTTCCTTGATAGGCGTTCAGGTATTGGGTATGGATGGGCAATTCCAACATGGCATTGAGCAAGCTCTCGGGTACCGATTTTAAATCGGAAAAACAATCCCCATCAAAAACAAACATGTAGAAAAAATTTAAGCAGACCCCAGCACCTGTTTTAAATCGGAAATGAGGTTGTCCCAAAGCAATTTGGATTCCTCAATTTCGTCCTCGTCGGCAAAATCGGAGACCACCAAGGAGACGTCTTTGGTAATCTCATCGACTACAATTTTAAACTCAAAATAATACTCTTCGTCATCGACCTCACCATGAATCCATCGAAAGCGAATTCTTTCATTGGACTTGTTGAGAATCATTCTGGCCTGCTCCTCGGAGTCGTCCCATATAAAATGAAAATTTTCCCCTCGGGAGTTGCCATTGTCGGCAACCCACTCGGAAAGCCC
>CAZGUB010000109.1:0-4798 GCA_964528935.1 uncultured Flavobacteriaceae bacterium
TTATAGATCTGCTGACTTGCTTTAAATACATATCTGAAAGCCTTTCAAAAGAAATGGTTTGAACAACATTCAGCTTTCTCCCAGTAGAATCCAGAGTTGCTTCAATCTCGTAATAGATATCCCGCTGGGCAAGAGCGAAAATCCCACCGACGAAAAAAGATACAACAGAAAGAAATCTGATTCTGATAACGTAAACTTTAGAAATTGGGTTTGAAATATTCTTTTTTGTAAAAGCTTTCGAGTTGCTCAATGACTTCTTCTTTGGTTTCTACCACATGGATGAGATCCAAGTCTTCTGCGTCTATTTTGTGTTCTTTGAGCAATACTACCTTAATCCATTTCAACAGACCGCCCCAGTAGTCTTTCCCTACCAAAAGGATGGGGAATTTTTTGATCTTTTCGGTCTGGATCAGTGTGAGGGCCTCGAAGAGTTCGTCTAAGGTTCCCAGTCCTCCTGGCATGACCACAAAACCCTGTGAGTACTTGATGAACATGACTTTTCTGACAAAAAAATACTCAAAATTCATCAATTTATCTCTGTCGATGTAGGGGTTGGCCTTTTGTTCGTAGGGGAGGTTGATGTTTAGCCCTACCGAGGTTCCTCCGGCAGCTTTGGCTCCTTTGTTGGCTGCTTCCATAATTCCGGGGCCACCACCGGTAATGATTCCCAAGCCAGCTTTTACAATGGCTTCGGCCATTTCTTGAGCAAGCTGGTACTGGGGGTCATCGGGGGCAGTTCTGGCCGATCCAAAAATGGATACACAGGGGCCGATCAGACTCATTTTCTCATAGCCATTGACAAATTCGCCCATGATTTTGAAGAGTGCCCAAGAGTCGTTGGCCTTGATTTCACTCCAGTTTTTGCTTTGATTTACAAATAAATTCATGTCTAGGATATTAGTTCTTTTGCTAAATATTTACCGGTATGGCTGGTGGGGATTTTCACAATTTGCTCGGGAGTGCCTTGACCCAAAAGATTTCCGCCATTTTTACCCCCTTCGGGACCGATGTCTATTAGGTAATCCACCATTTTAATGACATCCATATTGTGCTCGATAATCAATACCGTATTGCCCTTTGCTACCAAGCGTTCCAATACTTCCATCAACACTCTTACATCTTCAAAATGAAGACCGGTGGTAGGTTCGTCTAGAATATAAAGCGTTTTTCCGGTGTCCTTTTTGGACAGCTCGGTAGCCAGTTTGATGCGTTGGGCTTCACCTCCTGAAAGGGTAGTAGAAGATTGCCCCAATGCAATATAGCCCAACCCTACCTCTTGGATGGTCTTGAGCTTGCGATAGATTTTGGGATGGCTTTCAAAAAATTTACAAGCCTGGTTGACGGTCATCCCCAAGACATCGGCTATAGATTTTCCTTTGAATCTGATTTCTAAAGTTTCACGATTAAAGCGTTTGCCATTGCAGGTTTCACATTCTACATACACATCGGGAAGGAAATTCATTTCGATGATTTTCATTCCTCCCCCTTGACAGGTCTCACATCTTCCTCCTTTGACGTTAAAACTGAATCTGCCGGGTTTGTATCCCCTAATTTGTGCTTCAGGAGTCAAGGTAAAAAGGCTTCTGATTTCTCCAAAAACACCACAGTAGGTCGCAGGATTGCTGCGGGGGGTTCTGCCGATGGGCGACTGGTTGACATCCACCACCTTGTCCAAATGTTCTAGCCCCTTGATTTGTTTGTAGGGCAGAGCCGGCTTTCGGGCATTGTAAAAATGACTGTTGAGTATGGGGTAGAGGGTCTCGTTGATGAGGGTAGATTTGCCGCTTCCCGACACCCCGGTGACGCCCACCATGACCCCCAATGGAATTTTGATACTGATCTCTTTAAGATTGTTTCCTGTACATCCAGTCAATTCAATGCGTTTACCATTGCCTGACCTTCGGTTTTTGGGCAAGGATATTTTTTTTTGGCCGTTCAAATACTGGGCCGTGAGGGTGTCTTTCTTTTTGAGGATTTTGGGTGGACCTTCGGATATGATTTCACCTCCGTTACTTCCTGCCATGGGGCCAATATCTACAATGTGATCTGCCCTAAGTATCATGTCTTTGTCATGCTCGACTACAATCACAGAATTTCCTATATCCCTTAGGGATTCCAGGGAATTGATGAGTTTTTCGTTATCGCGTTGATGCAGGCCGATACTGGGTTCGTCCAATATGTAAAGTACACCCACCAGTTGTGAACCTATTTGGGTGGCCAATCGAATCCGCTGTGCTTCTCCGCCAGATAAGGACTTGGAAGAGCGATTGAGGGAGAGATAGTTGAGTCCTACATCGAGCAAAAATTGCAGTCTTGTTTGGATTTCTTTGATGATTTCACCAGCCACCTTGAGCTCGTTGGCCGATAAATGATCCCGTAACTCATCAAACCATAGGTAGAGGTCTCCCAAATCTAGTTCGCTCAGTTGGGCAATGTCGTAACCATTTATTCTAAAACTCAAAGACTCTTGGTTCAATCGACTCCCCTCACATACACTACATTTTTTTTCATCCATGAAGCCATTGGCCCAACGTTTGATTCCGGCAGAATCTGTGTTTTCAAACTGATGTTTGATAAAATTTTCTATACCTTCATAGTCGATCTTATAGTCGCGTGTAACCCCCAAAGTTTTGGAAGCGATCGAAAATTTCTCATGGCCTCCTTTTAAGATGACCTCCAAAGCTTCTTGTGGTATATACTTAATAGGATCGGAAAGGGAGAAATTATATCTTTTGGCGATGACCTCCATTTGTCTGAACCCCCAGTTGCTTTTCTTTTCACCCAAAGGGGCGATTCCTCCTTTTTCTATTGAAAGATTCTCGTTGGGGATGATTTTCTCTCGGCTAATTTCAAATTGATTGCCCAAGCCTTTGCAACTCAAGCACATCCCTTTGGGAGAGTTGAAGGAAAAAGAGTTGGGCTCGGGCAAGGCATAGGAAATGCCTGAGCTGGGGCACATCAGTTTTCTTGAAAAGTAGCGAAGATTTTCAGTTTCTTGATCGATTAAAACAATTGAGTCTTCTCCATAGTGCATAGCGGTTTTGATGGTATCGCTCAGTCTTTTCAATTGTTTTTCTTCATTTCTAACTTTTATCCGATCCACCACCAATTCGATATCGTGGGTTTTGTATCGATCTACTCGCATTCCAGGGACTAAGTCTTGGATTTTCCCATCTACCCTCACCCGAAGAAAACCCTGCCGAGATAAAGAATCGAACAACTCTCTGTAATGTCCTTTTCTGGCCTTAATCAATGGAGATAAAATGCTGATGTTTTTCTCGGAATACTCATTTTGGATCAATAGCAATATTTGTTCATCGCTGTAACTCACCATTTTTTCTTGAGTGACATGGCTATAGGCGGTACCGATACGAGCATAGAGCAGCCTTATGTAATCGTAGAGTTCTGTAATGGTGCCTACCGTGGAACGAGGGCTTTTGGAAGTGGTTTTTTGCTCAATGGCAATCACAGGAGACAAGCCGTCGATTTTGTCTACATCGGGTCTTTCCAAATTGCCCAAAAATTGACGTACATAGGCAGAAAAAGTCTCCATATACCTTCGTTGGCCTTCAGCATAAATCGTATCAAAAGCCAATGAGGATTTGCCACTGCCCGAAAGGCCAGTAACCACAACCAGTTTTTCTCTTGGTATTTTTAGACTTACATCTTTCAGGTTGTGAACCCTCGCTCCCTGAATGTCAATACAATTCTCAATTTCTTTCATAATCAATTTTGCAAAAATAACAATTTAAAAGGGGAATTTTTCCCTGAACCGGTTCTTAATATTTTATTGATTTTAAATCATTTTTCAAGCCAAAGCTCAAAATGTGTTTGTCTTTTCTGATATAGATTTTTTATGATATTGATTCTTTTATTAAATTAGGATTAGATTTAATGGTTTGAAAAAGGCATCTCCCATATTATTTTTTCTGATTGCTTTTGTTTTGGCAATGTTGATAAAGTTTTTTTCTCAGCAGCAAGCCATGAGCGCAACTATCTCATTGGTATCCGATACTGAAGTGTCAAATCAGGAGTTTTCCCTACCTGAAAAAATCAGTTACAATTATGATGTCAAACCCATACTTTCGGACAAGTGTTATAAATGTCACGGCCCCGATCCAAAAGCCATAGAAGGCGAGTTGAGACTCGATGTCACTGATCATTGGTACAGAATCAGTAAGGAAAACCCCAGCAAGCAAATTATTTTCCCCTCAGATTTATCGAAAAGCGAGCTGGTTGACCGCATTCGATCTACTCGAGCATCTCACCAGATGCCCCCTCCCCAATCCCATTTGGAGTTGAGCGAACGGGAAAAACAAATCATCGAAAAATGGATTGATCAAGGGGCAAAATGGGAAAACCACTGGGCCTATATCCCGCCAGTAAAACAACCGCTTCCCGATGTTAAATTTGAACTTTGGCACCACAATCCCATAGACCGCTTTATCGCTGCCGAATGGGAAAAGAGAAATCTAGAGCCCGCTCCAATGGCCACAAAAGAGTTGTGGCTAAGGCGTTTATATTTTGATCTTACCGGGCTACCGCCCACCACCGAACAGATCGACCATTTTCTGGCAGACCCATCCAGCAATGCATTCGAAAATGTTGTAGATCAATTGTTAGACTCTCCCGCCTATGGAGAACGTATGGCCTCCATATGGATGGACATGGCACGCTATGCAGATACCAATGGCTACCAAGACGACACAGAGCGTTTTATGTGGCCTTGGCGCGACTGGGTACTCAACGCCTTCAACAAAAATCTTCCCTACGACCAATTTGTCAGTTGGCAATTGGC
>CAZGUB010000110.1:0-4770 GCA_964528935.1 uncultured Flavobacteriaceae bacterium
ACCAAAGCCATTGGTCTATTGGAAAAAGCTCTGGAAGTAACCGAAGAACCTACCGAAGTTTGGAATCTTATGGGAATGGAATACCTCTTTTTGGAAAATTATCTCAAGGCCAAAGAATACTTCTACCGCTGCATACAAGATAACCAATTTGACTATCAATCCCTTTACAATCTGCTTTACTGCTACGAGCAGCTCGAGGAAGATATGGAAGCCATAAACACCCTAAACGAGCTGTTGGAAACCCATCCCTACAGTGAAATTGCCTGGCATCAGTTGGGAAAATTGTATGTCAAACTCAACAAATGCGATGAAGCACTCTCCGCTTTCGATTTTGCCATTATTAGTGACGATTGTTTTACGGGAGCATACATAGAGAAAGGTAAACTTCTCGAAAAGATGGGAAGAATCAATGAGGCCATAGAAAACTATGAAATTTCCCTCAACCTTACAGACTCCAACGCTTTTGTCAATCACAGAATTGGACTTTGTCATCTCAAATTGGGAAATGATCAATTGGCTGTTCAGCATTTCAAAGCCTCCATCAAGCTCGAGCCCAATCACGAAAAAAGCTGGATTGCACTAATCGATTATTTTTTTGAGGCACAAAACCTCATCAAAGCCCAATACTATGTCCGTAAATCACTGCAAGCCAATGCCGACAGCCCCGAGCTGTGGTCCAAAAGCGCACTGATTCACTTCGAAATGAATCTTTACGACGATGTGGTAATGGGTTGTGAAACCGCCATTCACCTAGGAAACTTTCATATTACCCATTGGATTTTATGGATGGATGCGCTAATGCTACTCAACGACTGGAAAGCAGCCGTTGAAGTTGCACGAAGAGCCATCGAACTCCACAAGAGCAACAAAGACATTCTCTATCGTTTGGCCGGATGCAAATTTCGCATGGGACAAAAAGAAGAAGCACTATCGATTTTTGAAACGGTAAAAAACGAAATTCACATCCCTCATAAAATTCACCTCCTTTTTCCCGAGCTGGTCAAAAGCTAAACACCACCTTCCGTCCCATACCCTAAATCTCGGTTTTTCGCTCTATATTGTAGCAAATTTCAATTGTTGAGTCAGTACTTTTCAAAAAAAATTAAACTGTTCTTCAAGGGTGTGGCCATGGGCACGGCCGACCTGATGCCGGGAATCTCTGGCGGAACCATTGCATTGGTTTTGGGCGTCTACCAAGAACTGATCCAATCCATAGATGCCATCAACCTGCAAAACCTAAAAAGCTTCAAGAAGCAAGGCTTGAAAAGTTTTTGGAAAAACATCAATGGCCCATTTCTATTCCTTCTGTTCTCGGGTATTTTGACCGCTATTTTTGGTTTGGCATTTGTCATCGACTGGCTCATCTCCCACCACCCTATTCCCTTGTGGTCGTTCTTTCTAGGACTGCTGTTGGCCAGCATTGTAATGCTCAAAAACAGACTCTCCTACTGGCATACCAGTCACCTGATATTGCTTTTGGCCGGTGCTCTGTTTTCCTTTACGCTGAGTCAAATTACACCCGGCGAGGGACAAATCGGTCTGGTCTACCTCTTTTTTTGTGGGATGATCGGCATTGTTGCTATGATACTACCCGGCATTTCTGGAGCCTATATCCTCCTTATTCTAGGTGCCTATAGCACCTTGATCGGACTGATTAAATCCTTGATCACCAGCTTTAAAAATCCCGAATGGGATGTCCTTTTACCTGTGCTTTCAAAATTGTTGGTCTTTGTGCTGGGTGCCCTCATCGGACTCAGGGTTTTTGCTTCCATTTTAAAATGGTTATTTGAAAAGCAACACGACAAAACCATGTCAGTTCTTATGGGCCTGATGTTTGGAGCACTTTATAAAATTTGGCCTTGGCAAGAAAAAAGGACGCTCGTCTTTGAACATAAAACCAAGATTTTATCCCATCCCATTTCCCCTTTTGATTATCCCGAAAACCCACAAATCCTCCTTGCAGTGGTTCTGTTTTTGTCGGGGATCATTTTGGTATGGATTTTGGAAAGAATTAAATAGAATAATAGCCCTGTGCAATATAAAAAATCGTCATTCCAAAAAGATATCATTCTGGTGCTGAAAGGAATTGCCATGGGAGCAGCCAATAAAGTTCCAGGCGTATCGGGTGGTATCGTCGCCTTTGTCGCAGGGTTTTACGAGGAATTGATTTACTCCCTACAAAAAATAAATCTCAAAGCCATTGCGATGCTGTTAAGGCGGGGTTGGGGTTCCTTTTACCAATACACCAATGGCAGGTTCTTGGTTTTACTATTTTCGGGCGTTGTCATCAGCTACTTCAGCGTCTCCTTGATCCTAGACTACTTAATCAACCATTACGAAATACAAGTTTTGGCAGTATTTTTTGGAATGATATTGGCCTCGCTTTATTATGTTTTTTTTCAGTTAGAGAAATGGAATTTTAAGACATTGTTGTTTTTTTTAGTGGGGCTTATGGTGGGGCTGCTCATCATGCTTTCCAAGCCCATGACCGGCAATGACAACCTGCTTTTTGTGTTTTTCTGTGGCATCATCAGTGTCTCGGGGATGACCCTCCCCGGCCTGTCGGGTTCTTTTTTGTTGTTACTATTAGGAAATTACACCCTGCTGCTGGTCGATGCCGTAAATGCCATTTTTTATACCCTCAGCGACCTTTTGCATTTTGATTTTGGCTTTTTGGGAGATTCCGCCCGAATGAAACTGCTATTACTGTCCGCTACATTTACCCTTGGGTCAATTACCGGATTGGTCTTGTTTTCCAACCTGCTTAGTTTCGTTCTCAAAAAATTCAAAGCCTTTACCTTGGCCACCATCATTGGTTTTATCGCTGGGTCTCTGGGCGTAATCTGGCCTTGGCGTACGGCCGTTTTTTTATCCAATGATTGGGGAGAAATCATCTACAATGATTTGGGGAAACCCATCGTTCAACATTACAATTACCAATGGCCTAATGTACTGACATCAGATTTTTGGTTCGTAACATTATTCCTATTTTTGGGGGTACTAATTGTTTTCTTATTGGAAAAATATGGAGTCCAAAAAAAATAATTTGAAACGCTACGGCCTCATCGGCAGAAACATCGAATATTCATTTTCCAGAGGGTATTTCAAAAACAAATTTGAAAATGAAAATCTTGCCGATTACAGCTATGAAAATTTCGATCTAAAAAATATCGGTCAACTCAAAGCGGTCCTTTCCGAAAAAAATATTTGTGGACTCAACGTCACTACCCCCTACAAAAGGGAGGTCATTCAGTTCATGAATCGACTTTCCCCGGAAGCCGAAAAAATCAATGCCGTAAACACCATCAAATTTGAAAAAGACGGTAGTTTTAGCGGTCACAACACCGATGTTTATGGTTTCGAGAAATCTCTTTTTGAGGTTCTTGAAAAGCCCCCAAAAAAGGCTCTCATTATTGGTACAGGAGGGGCCTCCTCTGCCATAGCTTTTGTCCTTGAAAAATGGAATGTTGATTTTTCTTACATCTCCCGAAGCAAAAAAGACAATACCATCCAATATGTCGATGTGGACGAAAAACTGCTCCAACAATACCCACTGATCGTCAACGCTTCTCCCGTTGGAACTTTTCCCGATATAGATAAAGCTCCTCAACTGTCCTATGGGGGTTTGAACAGCAACCATCTGCTATACGACCTCATCTACAACCCTTTAGAAACGCGTTTTCTGAAAGAAGGCAAAACAAGAGGGTGTCAAACCATAAATGGGCTGAAAATGCTGGAATATCAGGCCGAAAAATCTTGGCAAATTTGGAGTCTGTAGGCAGGCAAGGATTTTTTTTGTAAATTTTAACAAAATTTTTAGTTTTAATAACCATCCCACCATGGCCAAAAAAGAAAATAACGCCAACGATCCTCAACAGGAAGAAAAGGTAGATTCTAAAAAATCGACCCCTCCCGCTGAAGGTGCTGACAAAAAAATAACCGCGCCCACAACGGCGGAAACGCTTTCTCCTGCTTCAGATATAGAAACCAACGAAAGTGAAACACCCAACGAGGCGGAAACATCACCCGAAGAAAAAGAACCCGCAGAAGCCGAAGAAAAAATTGATTTCAGCAAATTGTCCCTAGAGGAACTGGTGGAACAAATCATAAAACGAACCAACGCCGAAAAATGGTTTAACGACGCCAAAAATATACAGGAGTTGGCAAATGAATTTGACAACCAATTCAAAAAAGAAATTGCTGATAAAAAGAAAGCCTTTATCAAAGAAGGGGGGAACGAAATAGATTTTTATTTCAAACCCCGTTACAAAAATGAATTTGATCAGGCATTAAGAGCCTACAAAAAACAAAAACGAACTTACTTCCAAGAGAGAGAACAAGTACAAAAACTCAATCTGGAAAGAAAATTGGAAATCATAGAGGGCATTAAAGAACTGATCAATGTGGATGAGAACATCAACACCATCTACAAAAAGTTCAAAAACCTGCAAGAAAGCTGGCACAAAACAGGACCTGTACCCCGCCCTCAGAGCAACAATGTATGGCAAACCTACAAACACCACACCGAGATTTTCTACGATTTCCTGCATCTCAACCGAGAGTTAAGGGATTTGGATTTCAAACACAACTACGATGAAAAAGTAAAAATCATTGATAAACGTCTTTCCCAAAGAGATTTGCTTCGGGCAAGCTTTCTTAGTAGCGGCATCGGGTCATCTACACTTAATAAGTACTCACCTATAGTTGGAGCTGTTACATCAACAAGATCCCAGTTATTAACGTTTCCGGCCTTAACGACTTTCAAATAGA
>CAZGUB010000111.1:0-4704 GCA_964528935.1 uncultured Flavobacteriaceae bacterium
TACAAGGCATGATTATCGACTTGGGAGGTAGCGGTGTCCGCGACACTCAGATCTTGGGCGTCTCGGAAGTCAACTTTTCATTTTTGCTCCCGCTATTATGCTTTATTTTTATCGCCTACTTTGGAAAAACTGTTTCTAAAAATGCTTAGTATGGAACGCTACTGCCTTGCCCTCGACTTGATCAACAATCCGCAAAAGATCGAAAAATACATCGCCTACCACCGCGCTGTTTGGCCAGAAATCATGGAAAGCATAAAAGTAAGTGGTATTCTCGACATGCAGATCTACCACGTGGCCGACCGCCTTTTTATGATCGTTGAAACAGAAAAAGGTTTCACTTTTGAAAACAAAAAACAAATGGATCGCCACAATCCCTATGTGATCAAATGGGAAGAGCTGATGTGGGAATACCAAAAAGCCATTCCCGGGACTCCGGAGGGAGAGAAGTGGATTTTGATGGACAAAATATTTGATTTGAAAACTTCAGCCTAACCACTATGAATCGATCCCTCAGTTTAATTTTTCTAACACTACTACTGGGTTGTGTATCCCCCACCCAAGAAAAAATAGAGGAGAAGCTTCCCAACCTTTTGTTTTTATTTGCCGACGACTACACCTACGATGCCATTCACGCCTTGGGAAATGATATCGTCCAAACCCCTAACCTAGATCGGTTGGTGAGCCAAGGAACACATTTTACGCAAGCCTTCAATATGGGAGGGTGGAATGGTGCCGTTTGTGTAGCCTCCAGAGCCATGATTATCACCGGAAAGTCACTCTGGGAAGCCAAAGCCTTGAGCGATCAATGGGCAAAAAAACAAGAACTAGAAAAGGCGAACCACAGTTGGGGAAAACTTTTGGAACAACAGGGATACCGAACCTATATGAGCGGTAAATGGCATGTCGCAATCGATCCCAATAAAGTTTTTCAGACTGTACGCCATGTTCGGCCGGGAATGCCCAGAGATTTTTTTAGAAAAAAAGGAAAAAAGGGATACAACCGTCCCCAAGCAGGGGAAGTGGACCACTGGAGGGCCGATGACACACTCAATGGTGGATTCTGGGAAGGTGGGAAACACTGGAGCGAAGTGCTCAAAGACGACGCATTGGATTTTTTGGAAGACAGTAGCCATTCCGATAAACCTTTCTTCATGTATCTGGCTTTCAATGCCCCACACGATCCGCGACAGTCTCCCAAATCCTTTCTCGATCTCTATCCTGTAGAAAACATTCCACTGCCCGACAACTGGCTCCCCGAGTATCCATACAAAGACGGAATCGGCAACCCCTCTACTCTCAGAGATGAAGCCTTGGCCCCCTTTCCCAGAACACCGCTGGCCATCAAAACCCATCTAAAGGAATATTATGGCATAATTTCCCATCTCGACGAGCAAATCGGCAAAATTTTGGAAGCATTGGAAAAATCTGGTAAAGCAGACAATACCTATATTTTTTTTACAGGCGACCACGGACTCTCCGTTGGAAAACACGGATTGCTAGGCAAACAGAGTATGTTTGACCACAGCATTAGGGTGCCACTTATTGTGGCAGGACCCGGAATCCCAAAAAACACAAAAATAGATCAAGAAGTTTATCTTCAAGATATAATGCCAACAACTTTAGAGATAGGTGGAGGTGAAATTCCATCCTCCAATTCCTTTAAAAGTTTTTTGGCGTTATTAAAAGGTGAACACAAAAAACCTTCATATCCTGAGGGTATTTATGGTGCCTATGTAGATTTTCAACGAATGATTAGAAAAAATGATTTTAAATTAATAGTATATCCTAAAATTAATAAATTATTACTATTTAATTTGAAAGATGATCCTTTGGAAAAAATTGATTTATCAAATGAAATCGAATTTAAAGAAGTAAAAAAATCACTTATTAGTGATTTAAAATTTCTCCAACATAAAATGGGTGACTCTCTAAAATTGAGTTTTTAAATGATCGTTTAACTTCAGAAAATTAAATTTATAAGTCTAATTTTTAAAATTATTAATTTTACATTAAAATTTTAAAAAAAATTGAAAAGTTTTTTTCTTGTTAATATACAACTCTTATTACTATTTAATCTTGGGTTTAAATCACAAATCTTAGCATTTGAATTTAAAATTTTTAAAAATATTGACAACAATAATAACTCCTTGACAATTACCTCTTATGATTATGAAAATAAGTCGATACAAGGAACTTATAAACTCATGGGTACAGTTTCTACTACTATATGTAATGAAACTACTTGGGATAAAGCTATATATTTTGACGGTGGAAGTTCACAGTATGTGATACAGAATGCAGGAGGTTTAAACAATAATCCTTCACTATCGATTACCAAAAATCCTAATTATATTAATAATTCCAATAATGCTACAATTACCTTTACTTTTGATGAAGAAGTCATTGGATTTATAGAAGATGATATAACTTTAAT
Organism: uncultured Flavobacteriaceae bacterium; assembly: GCA_964528935.1. Lineage (GTDB taxonomy): Bacteria > Bacteroidota > Bacteroidia > Flavobacteriales > Flavobacteriaceae > UBA8316. The sequence continues at coordinate 2,435 of CAZGUB010000111.1, forward strand.
TGGAGAAGGCACAAAATCTAACTTTACTGCTACCTCAAGTTCTGTATATACATTAAATTATACTCCTCCTTCAAATTCAACAGGTATAGTTACATTTATTGTAAATGATAATGTAGCTCAAAATTTAGATGGGAATTTTAATGTATCATCTACATTAAGTTTTCTGTACGACACTATTTCCCCATCACTTTCCTCACTCACACATGATCATGATGATTTAATATTACGTGAAGCTGATAAAGTTGAAATTACTGCTATTTTCTCCGAAAGTATGGCTAATACCCCTACAATATCCTTATCTGGTGTCATTTCAAACGTATATATGACACCGATTAATGGAGTTGAGCTTTTAAATAGTAATCTGTGGTTAAACAACGAGCCTAATCATCAAAACTCTTCTGAGGATTTCGGAGAAATACAAAATGGAAAGTTAAATGATATACCAAATGATGTAAATAATAGTGCGATTGTTGAGTTTTCATATAATCAAAATTCTACTATATCAAATTACACTTATGTTGGTTCATATCAAGGCCATAGTTATTATACAAGGAACAGTAGAGCTCACTGGAATGTTTGTAATGAGGAGGCTATTTCTTTTGGAGGAAGTTTGTTTGTTATTAATAGTGATGATGAGTTTAATTATGTAAAATCAGTTATTTCTAATATAGATTATCACATAGGTTTTTATCAAAATACTAATGATTTAAATTACTCAGAACCTAATGGTGGGTGGAAATGGGTAAATGAAAACACAACTTGGAATTATATTTGGAATGTTTCCACTTCAGTAAGCTCAGTGACAGCTACTGTTTCTGGGACAGACTTATTTGGAAATGCCTATACTGGTACTGACAGTATCACCTTCACAATCGACAATACTCCACCTACTACCAATACAATCCTTCATTACGATTTTAGTGATTTTCGGTCTTGGAACGGAAATGAAATCTCAGAAACAAATAGCATCGTTTATGACCTCTCGGGTAGAAATTATGATGGAATTATTAATGGTTTTGATGTTATTAGTTTTGATCAAGATGAAAATTCAATCTATTTTGATGATTCTAATCATGATGGAAAAGGAATATTTATCAATGGCAAAAATTATGTGGGGGGTGATTCTGATAAAATTGAAAAATTATCTATAAAATCTCAAATTAAGGTCAATTCAAATTTAAAATCTAATGGTAATGAAGAAAGAATATTATTTTCATTCGATAGAAGTTCAGTTTTTCGTCTTTCCATTGGTTCTGATTCTGCTAATGGTGCTGATGGTAAAATATCATTCCATTTTATGAATACAGATGGGCAACATGATGTATTTAATCCCAATGGCATTGATTTAAGAGATGACCAATGGCATGAAATAAGAGTTGATTTTGAAGCTTATAAAGAAAATGGTTTGAGGTTCTATATTGATGGGGAATTAACTTTTTCTGATCAGAATTCTTATTTGCCGATTGGAAATCATATTGAAAATGAGTCACCTAGATTTGGAGTTATAGGCAATGGAAATGAAAGGTCATCAGAGGATTCTTATTCAACAAATCCCGATAATATGTTCTATGGATGGATTAAAAGTATTCAGTTTAGCACATCATCACTATCTCCAACTTTAAAAATTGAATCATCCATTTCAAGTAATATAGTTTCTCCTTCGGAATCTGTAACAATCACAGCTATCTTTTCTAATTCAATGATTGCAACTCCAACAATATCTTTGTCGGAAATTATTTCAGAAACTTACATGGTCCCCACAAATAATGCTTCGATTTGGACTTATTTATGGACAGTTAGCAATACTACCATTAGTTCTACTACTGCTACATTTTCAGGAATAGATATTGAAGGTAACCCATATTCTGGGTCTGATAGTTTGACTTTCAATATTAAAAATAACATAGTTATTTTATCTCACGATCACAACGACAATTTTGTTTCAAATTCTGATACCGTTGAAATTACAGCAACCTTTTTAAATACTCTCTCTTCTACACCAACTATTTCACTTAGTGATGTTATATCAAATGCTGAGATGAGTTCAACATCATCTCCGCTTCAGTGGATTTACTCATGGATTGTTTCAGATACCATATCAAATAATACAACTGTAACAATTTCAGCTTTAGATATCAATGGAAATCAATACTATACAAATAATTTACTTTATTTTAACATTGATAGCGCTTATCCTAAAATTGTTGAGCTTAAAAATGATCACGATGATGATTTAGTATATGATTTAGATAATGTTAATATATCAGTCA
>CAZGUB010000112.1:0-4687 GCA_964528935.1 uncultured Flavobacteriaceae bacterium
GGACTTGATAAATTCCAAGGCAATGGTGGCCGACTCTTTCATTACTTTACCCAAGTTTCCGGTTATGGAAAGCTGACCCTTTCCTTCAGAAATGGCAGATTCAATAAACAAGATGTCTCCCCCCACGGCGGTCCATGCCAAGCCAGTGACCACCCCTGCCACGTGATTGTTTTCGTATAAATCCCGTTGCACTTTTTCTGGCCCCAAAATTTCTACCAAATCCTCAAGCGAAGGATTTTGCTTGTAGCTTTCTTCCATGGCAATAGATTTGGCAACGTATCGAACGGCCTTGGCCACCTGTTTTTCCAGTCCCCGAACCCCCGATTCTCGGGTGTAGCCATCGATCATTTTGTCCAAAACAGATTTGTTCAGGGTTAAGTGCTCTTTGCCGAGGCCGTGTTCCTTGAGTTGCTTGGGGAGCAGGTGTTTTTTTGCAATGGCCGATTTTTCTTCTAAAGTGTAACCGGAGATATTAATGATTTCCATCCGGTCTCTAAGGGCCGGATGAATGGGCGAAAGACTGTTTGCGGTAGCAATAAACATGACCTTGGACAGGTCGTAGCCCATCTCCAAAAAGTTGTCGTAAAAAGATTCGTTTTGTTCGGGATCCAAGACCTCGAGCAAGGCTGCGGCGGGATCTCCTTGAACGCCGGTACTAATTTTGTCGATCTCATCCAAGACAAAAACAGGATTGGAAGTTTTTGCTTTTTTGATACTTTGAATGATACGACCCGGCAGTGCTCCTATATAGGTTTTTCTGTGACCTCTAATTTCTGCCTCGTCTCGCATTCCTCCCAAAGAAATCCTGACATAAGACCTTCCCAATGCCTCTGCTACAGATTTACCCAATGAGGTTTTTCCAACTCCGGGAGGACCAAACAAACACAAAATTGGAGACTTCATGTCGTTGCGTAATTTCAGTACAGCCAAATATTCAATGATCCTTTTTTTAACATCCTCAAGCCCATAGTGGTCTCGATCCAAGATTTTTTCTGCCCGCCGAAGATCAAATTTATCCTCAGAAAATTCGTTCCAGGGCAAATCCAAAAACAAATCCAGATAATTTCTTTGAACCGAGTATTCTGCCACCTGTGGATTCATGCGTTGCAACTTTGTCAGTTCTTTATTGAACTGGTCGCCCACGGCTTTGTCCCATTTTTTTTCTTGAGCACGCGACCGCATTTCCTCAATTTCTTGTTCGAATGAGACCACTCCGAGTTCCTCCTGAATGGTTTTCATCTGCTGGTTCAGGTAATATTCTCGTTGTTGTTGATCCAAGTCGGTTCGTACCTTGGATTGAATATCGTTTTTTAATTCCAGTTTTTGATATTCTATATTCATCAGTTTTAGACACTGAATGGCACTTTCTTGAAGATTTACCATCGACAAAACCTCTTGTTTCTCTTTGACAGAAAGGTTCATGTTGGAAGAAACAAAATTGATCAGAAAGGCGTGGCTTTGGATGTTTTTGATGGCAAAAGAAGCCTCGGAGGGGATGTTGGGGTTTTCTTGTATGATTTTTAAGGCCATATCCTTGATAGAGTCGATAATCACTCTAAACTCAGAGTCTCCTTTCTTGGGGAGTATTTCTTTTACAGGCTTGATCGAAGCTTTGATATAAGGTTCCTCGCTGACAATACTTTGAATCTCAAATCTTCTTTTCCCTTGAATGATTACAGTGGTGTTTCCATCGGGCATTTTGAGTACCCTCAAAATTTGAGCGACTGTACCCAAAGCATACAAATCACTTGGTCCGGGATTTTCGATATTTTGATCTTTTTGAGCGACCACTCCTATAATCTTGTCAGACTTGTTGGCGTCCTTGATCAGCTCAATAGATTTGTCTCTACCGGCGGTGATGGGAATCACAACTCCGGGAAAAAGCACTGTATTTCTAAGCGGAAGTATGGGAACTTCTTTGGGTAATTCTTCATTGCGAAGAGCCTCCTCATCTTCAGAGGTGAGAAGCGGTATCAGTTCTGCCTCCGACTCAAGATCTTGGAGTGTCAAGTTGTCAAATGATGTAAAACTAGATTTGGCCATAGCGATTTTTTCAGTCAAATTGTCATGCTTATGAGTACAAACTGCCCTATTGATGTACATTTATACCACAATAAACATTTACTATTATTTGTGTTCAATTGTTGTGCCAAAAAGGAGGGCATCAGATTTTCTGGCCCACCTTTTTGTTTGGAATACGAGAAAGCAAAAGCGCACCACTGATGAACAATATCAGGAAGAACAGTATAGCGTTTCGCATACTCCCAGTGATTTGATCTATGGTCCCAAACATGGCCATCCCTATGATGATCCCAATCTTTTCGGTCACATCGTAAAAACTAAAAAAAGAGGTAGTATCTCGAGTTTCGGGAATCAATTTGGAATAGGTAGATCGGGAAAGGGCCTGAATTCCACCCATAACCATTCCCACCCCCGCCGCAGCGGTGTAGAACTCTTTGGGCGTTTTAATAAAAAAAGCATAAATGCACAAAGCAGCCCAAATCAAATTGACTACCACCAAGGTGCTGATGTTTCCAAATCTTTTGGAGGCCAAAGCGGTGGTATAGGCTCCAAAAATCGCAACGATCTGAATCAATAAAACACTCACGATTAGCCCAATGGTTTTTTGTTCGGCACTTTGCCAAGCAATTTCCTCTTCCCCAAAATAAGCAGCGATTAATACCACTGTTTGCAAAGCTGTACTATAAACAAAAAAAGCTGGTAGAAATTTTTTCAAAATAGGATATTCATGAAGTTCTTTCCAAACTTTTTTTAACTCTAAAAATCCATTCCATAAGATGTCCTTGGTCACCTTGTTATCGTTGTTGCCTTTGGGGAGATGATAGAAAGCATATTGACTGAATAAAGCCCACCAAATGCCTACCGCCACAAAAGAACACTTCATCGCCTGCATGGAGGATTCTTGGGGCGTACCCGTAATTCCATACCACTCGGGTTTCATGATCATGGAAAGATTGAAAATCAACAACAAAACACTACCGATGTAGCCCAAAGAAAATCCCTTGGCACTGGCCAAGTCCTGTTGTTCTGGCAGGGCAATATCTGGCAAATAAGAATTGTAAAAAACCAAGCTGGCCCAGAAACCTATCAACGCCAAAAAATAAAAGAACATGCCCAAATAAATACTTTCCAAATCAAAAAAATATAACCCCATGCAGGAAAGCGAACCGGTGTAAACAAAAATTTTCATGAACCGCTTTTTGTTGCCAATGTAGTCCGCTATTCCAGATAACAAAGGAGAATTAAAGGCTACCACCACAAAGGCCATGGCGGTCACAAAGCTAATTAAAGCGGTATTTTTGAAGTCATAGCCCAGAAAAGAGATACTTGATACCTCATCGGATATAGCACTATAGTAAATAGGAAAAACGGTGGAACTAATCACCAGCGGATAAACTGAATTGGCCCAATCGTAAAAGGCCCAAGCATTGATTAATTTGCTGTCCCCCTTTTCCAATGGCGTGCGTTGCTTCATCTTATTTTTGCCATACCAGAGCACAATTTATGAATTCATTTGATTTTACCTAAAGCAATGACTTTATTTTTTAAAATCAGCTATCTTTACAATAGAATTTAAAAGCCTAAGTCTTATGAAAAATCGTTTCCATTTATTGTTTTTTGGGTTGTTTGCACTAATGAGCTGTGCTGGCGAAGCCCAACAAAAAAAATCCAAAGAACCTAAAATCTATGCAGTAGAAAAATCCGATCAAGAATGGCAAGAATCCCTCCCCAAGATGTCCTATTTGGTATTGAGAAAAGCAGAAACTGAATATCCTTTTACCGGAAAATACAACGATCATAAAGAAAGCGGTACCTATACTTGTGCCGGATGTAATACCCCGCTGTATGAATCCGAAAACAAATACGATTCCAAGTGTGGTTGGCCCTCATTTGACCGCGCCATAGAATCCAATATCGAATACGATGTCGATTACAAACTGGGGTATGCCCGAACCGAACTCAAATGCAGTAACTGTGGTGGACATTTGGGGCATGTTTTCAACGATGGCCCAAAGGAAACCACCGGCAAAAGGCATTGTATTAATTCTGCCGCACTAAATTTTATTTCCAATGAGTAAAAAAAAATATCCCCTCGAAAAGTCTGATGAGGATTACAAAGCTTTCCTAACTCCCGAGGAATACAATATTCTCAGAGAAAAGGGAACTGAAATGCCTTTTACTGGCAAATACAACGACCACTATGAAACGGGAATCTACTGTTGTAAAGGCTGTGGTAGCCCCCTTTACGAGAGTGAAAGTAAATTCGACAGTCATTGTGGCTGGCCTAGCTATGACCGAGCAATTGAGGGTGCTTTGGAAATGATCCCCGATCACTCTGGTGGCAGAGTAAGAACAGAGATTGTCTGTGTGCAATGTGGAAGTCATCAAGGTCACGTTTTTGAAGATGGACCCACCGAGACTGGCTTGCGCTATTGCGTAAACGCTGCCAGCATCCAATTCACCAAAAAGCCATCCTAGAGATGGGTCAAAAAAACCCAATTGTTTCTTAAATTTGCCTAGATTTAAAACCAACATTCCTATGAATGAATATGACGTAATCGTAATTGGTAGTGGTCCCGGAGGCTACGTAACTGCTATTCGTGCTTCTCAACTTGGACTGAAAACTGCTATTGTAGAAAAAGAAAGCCTTGGAGGCGTATGTCTC
>CAZGUB010000113.1:0-4572 GCA_964528935.1 uncultured Flavobacteriaceae bacterium
AATTTCTTGATTGACAACCTTGTCGTTGTAGCGCATCTGGATAATGGCGTTGGGAAGCAAAGCCCGCTTAAATTCCAAAATTCCTCTTTTGATCATCAACAAATGTCGCACCACTTTTACCCCTCCCGAAGTACTCCCCGCCGAGCCACCCACAAACATCAAACCAAAGAAAAAAATCGTGAGAAAAGGCGTCCACAGGGTAAAATCTGCCGTAACAAATCCCGTAGTGGTCACCACCGCCAAAACCTGGAACAGGGCGTGCCGGAAGGTTGCTTCGGTCTTACCCCAAACCGAAGGATGTTCGAAAGCATCGAGTTGAAGGTCTACATTAAATAGCAGGATTAAAAAGACAATGGTTAGCGAAACACCAATAAACTTGGCAAAGGTCAAAAACTCATTGTCCCTAAATATTTTTTTGATTTTACCGGTAAAAGTAAAATAACTCAACACAAAATTGGTACCGGCCAAAAACATGAAAAATATTACAATATATTGTATCCAAGGCAGGTGATTCCAATGGGCCAAGCTTTGGTTTTTGGTCGAAAATCCTCCGGTAGACAAAGTACTCATCGCATGATTGATGGCATCAAAAAAAGACATTCCCGCAGCAAACAACAGCAATGCCTCTGTGGCGGTCAAGGCGACGTAGATCAGCCACAAACGTTTGGCCGTGTCGGTAATTCTGGGGTGCAATTTATCACTATTGGGCCCGGGAGCCTCGGCGGTAAACAACTGCATGCCCCCTATGCCCAACAAAGGAAGTATGGCTATGGCCAGAACAATGATACCCATGCCCCCGATCCAATGCGTCATGCTCCGCCAAAAAAGAATGCCCGCAGGCAAGGCTTCTATATCGTTTAAGATAGACGAGCCGGTGGTCGTGTAGCCCGATATGGTTTCGAAAAAGGCATTGTGAATGCCAGCTATGCTTCCCGACAGCAAGTAGGGAATCATCCCGGTCGCGGCCATGAGTACCCAGCCCAAAGTAACGATCAAATAGCCCTCTCTTTTTTGAATTTGTGTTTCGTGGTTTCGGTGGATCAGCATCATCGCCCCCCCCAAAGTCATGACCATAAAAGCCGAAAGGGTAATTTCAAAAGTGACCCCATCTTTCATGAGCCAACTCGTCAGTGCTGCCAAAAGCATGAGCCCTCCGTTGAAGAGCAAAAGCAAACCAATAATGTGAAGAATGACTTTGAAATTGAATCGGGTCATCGGAAGATTTTATAAAAACAAGCTTTCTACACGTTTGATGGCCCGCGGCATGGCACAAACCACCACCCGATCTCCAGGCATGATGGTATAGTCTCCCAACGCAATAATGCCCTCGCCCTCTTTGATGACCCCACCTATGGTGGCAAGCCGGGGAAAATCCAAATCCTTGATTTTGTAATGGGCCACTTTGGAATCGGGTTTGACTACAAATTCCAAAATTTCTACATTCAGGTTGTTCAAGGTGGTCATGTCCACCACCTCGCCCCGGCGAATGTATCGGAAAATGGTATTGGCCGTGAGGAGTTTTTTGTTGATCAACGTATCGATTCCAATGGCCTGAGACAGGTGAAAATAATCCATATTCTCGACCAAGGCAATGGTTTTTTCCACCCCTTTAGAGCTAGCCATAAGGCAAGACATGATGTTGGTTTCAGAATTTTCGGTCACCGAAATAAAAGCATCCATCGAAGCTATGGACTCTTCCTCCAACAATTCGGAGCTTCTTCCGTCACCGTGAATCACCATCAGATTGGGCAATTCTTCGGAAATTTCCAACGCTTTGACCTTGTTTTGCTCCAAGAGCAGCACCCTAAATTTCTTTTCACACAACTCCCGAGCGGTATTGACCCCGATTTTACTTCCTCCCAAAATCATGACATTTTTGATGGGCTTGTTACTTTTACCAGAGAGCTTTTGGATTTCTTCAACCCCCGCCTCGAGGGTAATAAAAAATACTGTATCGCCCGACTCGAAATAAGTATCTCCTCTGGGAATCATGGTATATTGGGTGCCTTTTCGCTGTATGGCTATGGGCATAAAGTGAACATCGGGGAAGATAGAAGCCGCTTGTTTGACGGTTTTTCCAACAAAAGGAACATCAGCCCCCAATTGGGTGCCAATCATGGTCAACGCTCCCTCTTCAAATTCGTAGCTGTTGCTAAAGGCAGATTGATCCAACAACTGCTGAATTTCGGCTGCCGCCAACTCTTCAGGAGAGATCAACTCATCCACTCCCATGTCTTGAAAGCTGATCGGTGCTTCGACCTTGGTAAACTCTGCGTTGGATATTCGGGCTATGGTGCGCTTGGCACCCATTTGCTTGGCCAAAGCACATATGGTAATATTGACCGATTCCGAGGCCGTAACGGCGATAAACAAATTAGATTCTGCGGCAGTAGCCTCTTTAAGGATCGACAAAGAGCAGGCATTGCCCCGGATAGTTTTGATGTCCAAATGCCCCTCGGCGTAGTTCAGACGATCGCGCTCGGTGTCGATCAAGGTAATATCAAGAGATTCGAAGGAGAGTAACTTGGCCAAATGAAAGCCTACTTCACCCGCTCCTGCAATGATTACTTTCATAATATAAGTTCGAAAACTTAGTGCAAATATATGAAATCCATTGGCTGCCTTTTTTATTTTTAACAAAATCAGCATGGAAGCTTTTGTTATATCTTTGCACATGGTCAAAAAGCAAGTGATTCCCTACGGAAATAAAAAAAGTTCCAAAAAAAAGCAAGTCAAACAGATGTTTGACGGCATTTCCAAACGCTATGACCTCACCAACCGCTTGATTACGGGGGGGATGGATCTGCAATGGCGTAAAAAAGTAATCCGACTTTTGACGGCAGATCAACCCAAAAAGATTTTGGACATGGCCACAGGAACGGGGGATTTGGCGATGGCATTGGCCAAAACCGAAGCCACAGAAATTGTTGGAATAGACCTCTCGCCGGGAATGTTAGAAATTGGAAAGGAAAGGATCAAAAAGCAGCAGCTGTCCCATAAAATTAAAATGGAAGTGGGTGATAGTGAAAAAATAGCCTATCCCGACCATTATTTCGATGCAGCAACCATTGGGTTTGGTGTTAGAAATTTTGAAAATCTCGATCGAGGGCTTTCCGAAATATGGAGGGTTCTGCGCCCCGGGGGCAAGTTGGTCATCTTGGAAACTGCGGTACCCCAAAAATTTCCTATGAATCGGCTTTACCCTTTTTACACCCAAAAAATCGTACCACTGATGGGCTGGATTTTTTCCAATGACTGGGCAGCCTATCGCTATTTGTCCAATTCTGCAGCCCACTTTCCATTTGGCCAAGCCTTCAACAATATTTTGGTAAAAAATGGGTTTATAAAAGTAGAGGATTTGCCTCAAACCCTAGGGGTGGCCTCCATCTATTGTGCAAAAAAACCGGACTAAAAATATACTTGTTTTGATTGTGTTCTCCTTTTTTCTGGGGAGCTACATTGTTTGTGCACAATATCCCATCATTAGGGAAAAAATCATCAACCTCCCCAATTTTGACAAACGGTTTTTGCACTACGGATATTTCTTGGGAATGAATTCCTATGATTTCAAATTTTCCTACGAAAAAGACTATTACCGCACCCGTTATAAAGACATTGAAGTAAGGCCCAAAAGCGGGTTTAACGTAGGCTTGATTGGCGATATGAGAATCAACAAATTCATCAATCTCAGGTTCGAACCCGGCTTGTACTACTCCAAAAGAGATCTGTTTTATCCCGAAGACCAACGCTTTGACTCAGAAGCCGACCGCCTGCGGGAAGTGAAATCGACCTACATCCACCTGCCACTGATGCTCAAGCTGAGCACCGAACGTATCAATAATTTCAGGCCATTCCTTTTGGCTGGGGTATCCACCGACTTTAACCTGTCGAGCAACCACAAAAATATAGACGACAATTTCAGCAATATCTTCAGAACCGAATCACAAAACATCAACTATGAACTCGGTTTTGGTTTTGATTTTTATTTGTTTTATTTCAAATTTTCTCCCTCCATACGAGGGATTTTTTCAATGCAAAACGAGCTGATTCCGGACAATGTAGAGAATCCTGCAGATAGCCCCTGGACGGGTATTGTAGCAAAAATGATGAGTCGTGGATTTGCCCTCAACCTGACCTTTGAGTAAACCGTGGGATCAGCCTCTAAAGATTTCACTCAACAGTATGGCCGAAGCTGTGGCCACATTGAGGCTCTCGGCATGAGCCTCCCCTTGCGCCCTTGGCTTAATGGTAATTTTGTTCGTATTTTTTTGCAACAGCTCCGGTCGGATGCCGTGAGATTCGCTTCCCAAAACCAATAATCCGGCATGGGGAAAAGGTACTTTGTAGTGAGATTCTCCAGACAATACAGTAGCAAATACGGGAAGCCGAACTCGACCGACCAAAGCCTCCAAATCGGTGTAATGACATTTTACCCTAGCGATAGATCCCATGGTAGACTGCACCACTTTGGGGTTAAAACAATCTACCGTATTGGAACTGCAATAAATATTTCTTATGCCATACCAATCACAAAGTCGAATAATGGTGCCCAAGTTTCCGGGATCTGCAATT
>CAZGUB010000114.1:0-4541 GCA_964528935.1 uncultured Flavobacteriaceae bacterium
GCAAAACAAAACTGGTTGGCGATGTGGCTTATGAGAGCTGTGCGGCCGTTGCCGGCGCGATCACCCCGGTGCCGGGCGGCGTTGGCCCAATGACGATTGCCTGTTTGCTGGCCAATACCGTGACCGCTTGTTGCCGGATTAACAATCTAACTGATGGTGAAGATTTCTTGTCGTGACCAAAAAGACCGCTGATCATCGCCATTTGCTAGGCGCACCGGTCAGGGACCGCATCCTTGACGAGGTCCGCACATATGTAGATGCCGCCGGTCACATGGGTAAAATTGTCTCAATTGCCATTGACGGCACCGCCGAGGTAGAGGTTTACATCCGTAATCAGGCCCGCATAGCCGCCACTGTCGGGCTTGATTTTGATCAGCAAATATGGCCGCGCGATATCACCCAAGAGGCCTGTAAATCGCGGATCCAACAAATGAATGATGACCCAGCGGTGCTTGGCGTCATCATTCAGCGACCATTGCCATCACATATCAATATCAGATCATTGCAATCAGCTGTCCATCCGCTCAAAGATATCGAGGGCATGAACCCCGCCTCTATCGGCAATATTGTCTATTCAGATATTGCGCTTGTGCCCTGTACGGCGGCGGCCTCGGTTGAAATGATCAAGGCCACTGGCCTGACGTTAGCGGGGCTAGAGGTCGTGATGATTGGCCATTCGGAAATTGTTGGCCGCCCGGCAGCGATGATGCTGATGGCCGAAGGCGCCACCGTCACAATATGCCATCATATGACCCGATCGGTTGCCATGCATTCTAGGCGGGCTGACGTTGTTCTGGTGGCTGTTGGATCGCCGCATTTCATCGGGCCTGACATGATCAAACCCGGTGCCGCGGTGATTGATATTGGCATTAACCAAATCACCACTGAAGATGGCACCAGCCGCATTGTTGGTGACGTCGATACCGCGGCGGTGACTGAGGTGGCTGGCTGGATCACCCCGGTGCCCGGCGGCGTTGGCCCGGTAACCGTGGCGGTGCTGATGCGTAATGCCGTTATCGCCCATCAACGTCAGCGGCAAAATGGCTGGCTATAACGCTAAATAGGCAATGCCGCCAAAGGCCAAAGCCACACCGCCCCATTGCGGCATGGTCAGCTTTTCCCGCAAAAACAGCCATGACAATAATACTGTCACCAAACCAAACACTGATGATGTTGCGGCAGCGAAATGCGCATCATCCATGCCGCCTGCCGACAGCACACAAAACAAGGCCACCGTGTCCATTAGCCCCATAAAGGCAAGCAATGGCACAGTCTTGGTATGCGGCAGAATTTCTTTCCGCTTTGCCAGCATGGCGATTAATAATAATCCCAGCGCTACGAATCTAGTGATCGCGACAGTCAGGCGTTCATCGGCAAATGCCGCAGCTGTCTGACCCAGTTCAAAAGTAAATGCAAAACTGACCGCCGCCAGTGCCGCAATCGCAATGGTGGGCAAGATAGCACATTCGGCGTGATCATCATCATGGGCTGACATGGCGACAAGTGAAATACCGGCCATAATGGCCAGCACAGCGACCCATTGGGTCACATGCGGTACCGTGCCATCTAGGCTTGCTAGAAACAGTGATATGACCGGATATCCGCCAATGATCGGTGCGACTAATTTTACCGGCCCGCGTTTGAACGCAACATAGAGGCCGATTGAGGCCAGTAAAAAAGAGACCCCAGCCACAATGGATAAACGCACCGCGCCAGCAGGAACTGCGGTAAATTCACCTGTCCATAGAATCAATACTATCTGGAACAACATGCCAAAAAACAGCACAGATAGCAGGGTGGTCATGATCGGCTGTCCGCGGCTTGCCAAACGTACGGCAAAATCATGAATGCCCCACGCCAAAGCAGCAATTAGCCCCATCGTTAACGCGTTCCAGATCATTTCTGCGCCACTTTCACCCCAAACCACGAACTGCCGTGCAAACCACCCCGCAATATGACATCATGTTTGCAAATATTGCTATTGTTATATATTCTTCACAGGCAAAAAATATTCATGCCATTTCAATTTTGCACGGAGAAAGCTGATGGATGACCTGTCCTATCCAGAGGTGATAAAAGGCGCACCACGGCCAAGTCTCGTGCGCGAAACCGGCGCGCTCAGCCTGCCGGCTGGTACCGAACGCTATCATATTGAAGGGTGCGGGGCCGCCTTGATTGCGATTAACGCTGGCGATTCCATTGCCATTGAAAATCTCGAAGGCGGGCAGCCATGCGAAATTTTATCTGCTGGCACTGATGGGGTGTTTGATTTGTCTATCCTTGATCTTGGCGGCGGGCGCCCAGCCAGTGGTTTGCAGGCATTATTAACAAGTGATAACACATCTTTGCGGTCATTGCGCTATGGGTTAAAGGCGCGTGGACTTGATCTGGCAAAGGCCACAGCCGCAATATTATTTGAGACTGATACGCCGGCAAAATCGCGGATAGAGATACAGGCCGTACGTGATGGCATTATGATTGTCGCCGCGCCCGGCGGCATTATGGATTTTGAAAAACAAGACACGGCATCGCCTTTGGCGGTGTGGATTAAACGCGCGACAATTCAGCCGGTACGATCTTTTGCCTTGCCAGACCCGCTCGCAGAACCGGTCCATGACATCCGCGTGCATAGCGCGACGGCCGAAGCATTTTTTGTCAAAGCTGGTGATTACATTCAGATTATTGATAAAGACGGGCGTCAATGCACCGATTTCCAATGTTTCTCGGCACGGAAACTCGATAAGGGCCTTGAACATGCGCTTGATGTGACCACAACCCGCACATTAATGGGCAGTGCCTACCCCATGCCCGGCTTACATGGCAAATATTATGACCAGGACATGATACCGCTGGTTGAGGTCATTCAAGACACATGTGGACGGCATGATGCCTTCGCGCTTGCCTGTGCAGCAAAATATTATGACGATATCGGCTATCCGGGACATGTGAATTGTTCGGATAATTTTAATTATGCGCTTGGTGATCATGGCGTGACCGCGCGTGCCGGTTGGATGGCGATCAATTTCTTTTTTAACACCGGCATCGACCAACATGGCGTGCTGTACGCTGATGAACCATGGTCACGCCCTGGTGATTATGTATTGTTGCGGGCGTTGACCGATCTTGTCTGTGTCAGCTCGGCTTGCCCTGACGACACCAGCCCGGCGAATGGCTGGATGCCGACTGACATTCACGTACGCACTTATGATGGCGCCGAAAAATTCCAACATGCGATCGCCTTTAGAGCCACCCCTGAGTCGGAGCCTCAAATGACCAAACAAACCGGATTCCATAATCGTTTTGCTGAACATACTCGCAATTTCATTGAATATAACGGTTATTGGCTGGCCAATTGCTTTGCCGCCGAAGGGCCATTAGCCGAATATAAGGCCTGCCGCGAAAAATCAATTATTCTGGATTTATCGGCACTTAGGAAATTTGAAATTACCGGCCCCGATAGTGAAGCCCTATGCCAATATATCTTCACCCGCAATATCAAAACCATGCCGGTTGGCGGCGTTGTCTATACGGCGATGTGCTATCCGCATGGCGGGATGATTGATGACGGCACAGTGTTCCGGCTTGGCAAAGATAATTTCAGATGGATTGGCGGGACTGACTATGGCGGCGAATGGATTCGCGAACAGGCTGAAAAACTGGGTCTGAAGGCTTGGGTGCGCTCATCGACCGACATGCAGCATAATATCGCTGTGCAAGGGCCAGAAAGCCGTGATTTGCTGAAAAAAGTGATCTGGACAGCGCCGCATCAACCGAATCTGGATGAGCTGAACTGGTTCCGTTTCACCCCAGCACGTATTGGCGCACATGATGGTGTACCGATTGTTGTCTCGCGGACCGGCTATACGGGCGAGCTTGGCTACGAGATTTTTTGTCATCCAAAACATGCTGAACAGGTGTTTGATGCGGTATGGGACGCCGGTAAAGACCATGGGTTAACGCCTATGGGGCTTGAAGCGCTGGACATGTTGCGTATTGAAGCGGGGCTGATTTTTGCCGGCTATGAATTTTCAGATCAAACTGATCCGTTTGAAGCCGGTATCGGATTTACCGTACCACTGAAATCAAAAGAGGATGATTTTGTCGGGCGCGATGCGTTAATCCGCCGGAAAGAAAACCCGGTCCGTAAACTTGTTGGCCTAGATATTGAGTGAGATGTTGAGGTCGGTCATGGCGATTGCGTTCATATGGGCCGGGCGCAGATTGGTGAAGTGACATCCGCTATGCGGTCACCCAAGCTAGGCAAATCCATTGCCTTGGCCCGGGTCGATGTGACGCATCACGAAATTGGCACCAAAGTTGAAATTGGCAAATTAGACGGGCATCAAAAACGCTTGCCTGCCACGGTTGTCGCGTTTGCCCATTACGATCCACAGAAATTAAAGCCGCGATCATAAATAATGACACAAAAAAACAGCCGGGGGTGACCCGGCTGTTTTTTTATATGGCAGAATAAACGTTAGTTTTTCAGATAGCATTCAAGGCTATCATCCATTTCTTCTACCCATTTTGTATGGTGAATC
>CAZGUB010000115.1:0-4515 GCA_964528935.1 uncultured Flavobacteriaceae bacterium
TCCCATTCCAAAATGTCAAATCGCTCTACGATCAGACTGCTGTTTTCTACAGAAACTTTTTTTACAAAAGGCAGGTAAAACAGTTGTTGCACCAGAGGGGCATTTACTGCCTGATCAATGTTTACGAATGTTTTTGATATGGAGATATCTAGTGGTGGGCTGATGTTGAATCGGGCAATGGAAGCTCCTTTTTTACAGTTGGCAACGATACGGATTTCGCTCATCTTTTTTTTTTGGTAAATTTATAAAAAACAAAAATCAATCGATGGGTAAAACACGCTTTAAGCTTTGTTTTTCTGTTAAAATCAAAATATAATAATGTTGATCAAATCAGTAAGGGGATATCGACCCACCTTTGGAGAAAATTGTTTTTTTGCCGACAATGCTACCCTGATCGGTCAGGTCGCCATGGGCACAGACTGTTCGGTATGGTTTCAAGCGGTTGTGCGAGGCGATGTAAATAGCATCACCATCGGGGAT
The DNA here is from genome assembly GCA_964528935.1 of uncultured Flavobacteriaceae bacterium. Taxonomy (GTDB): domain Bacteria; phylum Bacteroidota; class Bacteroidia; order Flavobacteriales; family Flavobacteriaceae; genus UBA8316. The sequence continues at coordinate 481 of CAZGUB010000115.1, forward strand.
CGGGTCAATATACAAGACGGTGCCGTAATTCATGGAACTTTCGAAAAATCGGCAACCGTTATTGGAAATGATGTGTCCATAGGCCACAATGCCATTGTCCACGGTTGCACCCTCAAAGACCGTGTTTTGGTGGGTATGGGGAGCATCATCATGGACGATTGTGTAGTGGAATCCGACAGTATCATTGCTGCCGGTAGTGTTTTGCCAAAAAATACTGTGGTCCCTAGGGGGAGTGTATTTGCAGGGGTTCCGGCCAAAAAAATTAAAGACATCAGCCCTGAATTGCAAAAAGGTGAAATAGAACGCATTGCGGCCAACTACCTCAAGTATGCTTCTTGGTACAAATAAGGCAAAAAAAAACTCCCAAAGGTGGGAGTTTTTTTGAAACGAAAGGAGATTAAAATCCTAATTCTCTTTTGACTTCTGTCATGATGTCTTTTCCTTTGGCGATGATTACGCTTCCTCCGGCAGAAGAATCCAAAACGTATTCATAGCCCAAATCGTTAGACACTTTTTCGATGGCTGCCTTGGCCTTGTCCACTAAGGGCTTCATCATGTCCATCGATTTTTTTTGTAACTCTTGGGAAACGGTTTGACGAAACTCTTCTATATTTCTCTGCAGTCCTTCAAGTTCTTTTTGTCGCGATTGGTTGGTGATGTCGGTTTGGTTGGGTGCATCTGCGGCATAGGTTTGTGCCTTGGTTTGGAATTCTTTATAAGAATTTTCCATGTCCTTGGTATAGGTTTCTTCCAGTTTTTTCAATTCTTTCTGAGCGGCGATTACCTCGGGCATTTCACTGATGAGTTTTTGAACCTCGATGTGTGCTACTTTGGCTTGGGCAAAGATCATCAGGGGGGCTAATAAAAAAAACAGGGAAAAAACAATTTTGTTGATTTTTTTCATTTTTATACTTTTTAGATTTTAATTACTGGCACTGTCTAAAACTTTTTTGACAGTATTTAGTTTTTCTTCTCTTTCTTTGATTCTTTCTTGTACTTGAATTCTTCTAAGAACCAGGTCGCTAATATCGTAATTTTTTGCCGAATATAGCATAATTATATCAGAAGATCGATCAAATACAAAATCGTATTTTCGTTCTTTGGCGATGTCTTGAACAATGCTTAGTACTTGATCTTGAACAGGTTTCAACAACTGATTTTTTTGGATGATCATATCGCCATTGGGGCCGAATCTTTTTTCCTGTAGCGCGATGATTTCGGAGGCAAAGTCTTTTATTTCGAGCTCTCTGTCAGAGATCAGTTCGGGGGTCAAAAGTATCTTTTCAACCGCAAATTGATCTTCGATCTGCTTGAGTTGCATTTTTTTGAGTTCGATTTCTTTTTTCCATTGGGCGATTTTTTCGTCTAGCAACTTACTGGCGGTTTGGAATTCTTGGTTTTGGCCCAAAATAACGTCCATGTCGATGTAGGCGATTCGAACACCCCTTTGGGCAAACAGCCCTAGGGCGGTGAAGAAAATGAAAAGGGTAAGCTTTAGACGGTTTCTCATGGATGTGTTTGCGTAGGTTCTTTTTAATAACGCTTTTGTGGGGAAATTATTTTGTGTTACTGGGCACAAAAGAACTAGAATTGTTGCCCTATGATGAAGTGGGTTTCCCAGCCGTTGGGCTGGTCGTTGGCTAGGTTGGTACTGTCAAATCCATAGCCAAAGTCGATACCCAATAGACCAAATGCCGGCATGAAAATCCTAACACCCATCCCTGCAGATCGTTTGGAGTTGAAAGGATTGAAATCTCTGAAACTGTCGTAGCCATTTCCAGATTCCAAAAAGGAGAGTGCATAAATCGAGGCGCTGGGTTTTAGGGTGATGGGATAGCGCAATTCGAAAGTAAACTTGTTGTACAGCAGCGATCCGTCTCTGCTGGAAAGGGATTGGTTTTTGTATCCCCTAAGGGCGATGGTCTCTCTGCCGTCTAGGGCATAACTTTGCATGCCGTCTCCACCTAGGAAGAAGCGTTCAAAAGGAATGCTGCCTCGTTCTTGGTTGTAGGCACCGATAAATCCAAAGTCAGTTTGGGCTTTGAAAACCAGTTTTCCGATGATGTTGGTGTACCATTCTCCGGTAAACTTGAGTTTGTAGTATTCCAACCACCTGAATTTTTCTTGATCTATTTTGGCTGTATCGGGATCACCGTTGGGAAGCTGAAATTCCTTGCGATCTCCCAAATTACTAAAATCAATCCCGTTAATCAGCGAATAGGGTGGAGTTAATTTGGCGCTAATGGTAAATTTTGACCCTCCCGTAGGGAAAATGGGGTTGGTGTAGGTGTTGTTTCTGGATAGGGCCACAGTATAGGTCAAATTGTTGGCACTCCCGTCGCCAAAGGTAAATAGCCCGGTGTAGTAATTGTTCAAATCATAGTACTGATAGGCAATGGATTGGGACAGGGTAAAGAAGTCGTCGGGAACTTTAAGTCGCTTGGCCAGGCCTAGGGTAAGACCACTGATTTGAAAAAATTGGCTTTTATCGGCTCTTCCCGTAAAATAGTCGTAGCGGTATTGAATTGTATGGGATAGGGAGGTGGAAAATTGAACGGGTTCGCGTCCGCCCAACCAAGGTTCGGCAAAACTAAAGCTATAGGTGCTGTAGAACTGACTGGCTTGCAACCTCAGACTCAAACTCTGGCCATCGCCCATGGGCAGTGGCTTATAGGTGTCAAGGTTGAAGATGTTTTTCATGGAGAAATTGTTGAACGAAAGTCCCAATGTTCCTATAAATCCACCGCCACCATAACCCCCTTGAAGCTCGATCTGGCTGGCTCCGGCCTCGACCAAACCGTATTGGATGTCCACTGTACCGGCGTTGGGGTTGACATTCTTGAATTCGGGATTGATGTTTTCTGCATCAAAAAAGCCCAATTGCCCCAATTCGCGAACTGTTCTCACAACCATATCTTTGCTGTACAATTCGCCCGGCTTGGTTCTCAGCTCCCTATAGATCACGTGATCGTTGGTCTTGGAGTTTCCCACCACCGATATTTTGTTGAAATTGGCCAGCTTGCCTTCGTTGATCCGAATTTCGAAATCTATGGTATCGTTTTCGGCACTTACCTCTACGGCATTGATGTTGGAGAACAGATAGCCGTTGTTTTGGTACAAATTGCTCAGGTCATTGGCATCGGGTTTTTCGTCGGCAATTCTCTTTTTCAATAAGACCCCATTGTAGGGATCGCCCTTTTTGATTCCCAGTACTTGGTTGAGCTGAAAATTGCTGTACACAGAATTCCCCAAATAGTTGATGTCGCCAAAGTAGTAACGCCGACCTTCTTCGACCTCAAAATTTACTGCAAGGGTATTGTCCGCTGCCAGAAAGGTGGTGTCACGGACAATTCTGGCATCTCGGTATCCTTTTTCTTTAAAAAAGTCCAACAGCTTTTCCTTATCGGCCTCAAAGTCTTCTTCGATGAATTTGGACTTTTTCCAGAATCGTAAGGGAAGGCGTTGTTTGGTTTTTTTTAGTTTGGACCGAAGTTTTTTGTCGCTGAAGACTTCATTGCCCTCAAAATTTATTTCGCTGATTTTTACTCTTTTTCCCAAATCTACATTGACCACCATTCTGTAGATGTTGTTTTGGAGTGAATCTTCAATGGTGTTGAAAGCTACTTTGGTATTGAGAAAACCTTCTTTTTGGTATTTTTTAATGATGTAGTTTTTGGTGTTGGTCAGAAAACTTTCGGAGAGTTTTTTTCCCGACTTGAGTTCAGTATCCTTGAGCAGGGATTCTATTTTTCCTTTTTTCAACCCATTGATTTTTACTTCGCCCAAGGTGGGCAATTCTTCAATTTCGATTTCCAATGCCACACGGTCGTCTTCTATTTGTGTGATGTAAAAGTTGATATCGCTAAAAAGCTGAAGGTTCCAAAGTTTGTTAATCACTGCGCTGATTTCATCGCCGGGAATGTTGATTTGTTGACCTTTTCGAAGCTGGCTGTAGGAGATTACGGTCTGATCACTAAAGGTTTTGATGCCACTGACCACGATGGTATCCAAGGTGTATCTTTTTCCCTTTTCGTA
>CAZGUB010000116.1:0-4497 GCA_964528935.1 uncultured Flavobacteriaceae bacterium
CAAAGATTATGATTTTGTAGATAAAAATGATGAATTCAACCGTTTGGTTGGTTTGGAATACGACCTCAATTCTGCCGACAACTTATGGAATGGGCGTTTTTTTGCTTATAACTCCTTTAGCCCGTTGGAAAAAGAAAACGGTTTTAGTGGTGGAGTCAGGATCAAAAAGGAAACGAGAAAGGAAGAAATCAGTTTTGAATACTCTTATCTTGGCGATGATTTTCGTTCGGATTTGGGGATTCTAAGAAGAATCGGTGTATCGAAACTTTCTCCCTACTACGCCCACAAGTTTTATCCCAAAAGTGGTAAAGTAAATTATTACAGGTTATCCTATAATCATTGGCTATGGTTCAAACTCAATTCTGCAACCGAAAACATTTTAGAGAACAATTTTCTGTTCAGTTTTAGAACTATCTACAACAACCAAAACGAGCTCGAGTTGAGGTTGTACAACGCCAACGAATATCTACCCAATGATTTCGACCCTACTGGAATCAACAGCGACAATCCACTGGTGGGGGGGGCTACCTATCAAAGCAGGATTTTTGAGGTCAACTTCAGATCCAACTTGGCCAAGGATTTTTATTTTGAAGTAGCACAGAACTATGGTAAGTTTTACGACGGAACCAAATACTCTTTTGAAAATAGTTTCTTCTTTCGTTTCCAACCGAAATTGTTGGCCAGCATCAAAGTTAATTATGACCAAATTGATTTGAACCACTTGGAAAAAACTGCAAAATTATGGCTGATCGGTCCAAAATTCGATTTTTCATTTACCAAAAAACTGTATTGGGCAACCTTGGTTCAGTTCAATACCCAAACTGAAAATTTGGGCATCAATTCGAGATTGCAGTGGCGATTCAGCAACCTTTCCAATATCTTCCTTGTATATAATGACAACTACCTGGCAAGAGAAATGGGCCCCATACGACCTCGTGTAAGGAGTCTCAACCTAAAAGTCTCTTATTGGTTATGATCTGACACTGCCTTAGGGTCTGAAAAACTCTTCCTCGGTGATTACCAAAAAAGTTCCCTCCATGGAGGCATCGAAAAAGAACGTGAAAGTGTGCTTTTCACCAAAATTAATCACCGTATTCTTGGTGTCTTCAAAATAGAACTCTTTGGATTTGTATTGAAGGTAAATCCTAGAAATGGGCAGTCCGGTAAAAACATATTCATCGTTGTTTCGGATGTAAACGTGATTCAAATATTTTTTGTACTGATCCCGAATGGTAACGATAATATCGTGGTCAACGGTATTTTTGACCATCAGATAGGTATTGGTGATGGGATCGATCACGTCATCCGGATAGCGATCGGCAAAGGTTTTGTCTCCGGTTTTTCCGCGTTGTGCCAATACGGCGACAGAAAATAAAAGAAAAAAGGGTATCGAAAAAAATGGTTTAAACTTTTTCATAGGGAAATAATTTAGATCGTTAAAACTGCTTTTTATTAATTTTGATCCTAGAGGCTGCAAAAGGTTTAAATTATTACATTTTTTTATCAAACTATTTTTTTTGAATTTAAAAATCAGCCGACTCAAGGTGGTTTATCTCAATTGATCAAACGATAAAATTGGCAATTTGTTCCACTACTTTTTGGTCTCTTAAAATTCTGCGGTGTCCCAAGTTTTGGGTCGGTAAAAATGTAGCATTTGAAAGCTGTTTTTTGATTAGCAGGGCTTGATCGAACCCTACTTCTTTATCGTTTTCGTCGTGGATCAGTAGGGAATTGGCTTTGATGTTTTTTGCCAATTTGGAAATCGAAAGCTGCTTGATGGGATGTTGGGTTTTTTGTTCAAAATAGTCAATCATCAGTGCGGTGGCTTTGGGTCCCAACTGAACCCACTGTGAGAAATTTTGAAAGACATCCAAAACATAATCAAAGGAACTGATAATGATTAATTTTTTGAGTTGGGGGCGGTGAGCGGCATGGTAGGCTGCTGCAAAGCCTCCTCCAGAATGTCCCAAAATGCAATCTATGGAGTCCAAATTGTCCACCAAAGCATCGATACAAGCTATAAATTGAGGAAGATTGGTCGTGGTTCCTTCAGACATACCATGGGCCGGTGCATCAAAAGCGTAAAGATCACAATGATGTTCCATCAATTTTTCAATGATTTTACAGAAGTTCACCGCTCTCCCACTCCATCCGTGTACCAATAAAATTTTGGGGCCACTGCCCTCCCAATGATAGCAGATGATCTTTTTTTTCAAGGGTTCTATTTCCAGCAAAAAACGGCGGGATTTATTAAATACAGAAATTTCTCTGGGCTGAAGTTTGTAGCGCTTCGGCCGACCAAAAAAATAGGCCGCCCATCGCATACCCAAATAGGGACTGATGAATTGCAGAAAAGCAAGAATAGTTTTAAAAACGGGAGGAACTACAACCCCTTGGGAGGGTTTTCTTTTTGGTTTTTTGACCATGTTATTTTTCAAAATCGGAAGGATTTACCCAAGGAGTTTTGATATTCTCTCCTCTCTTATATCTATGGTAGAAATCTCTGACGTTTTCTCCTGAGTAGGGATATTGATCAAATAGATCCCCTTTGCCCAAAACCCTAGGATCGCCCTGTTCGGTAAGCTGATCCATCATCTTTTTTTCAAGTGCCTTTTTCAGCTCATCGTATTTGGCGATGGAAGACAGGTTGTTGAGACAATACGGGTCATTTTGTATGTCGTACAATTCCTCCTTCGGTCTTTTTCCAAAGGCATAATGCCAATAGATGGTATCCACATCATTTCTGTTTAGTTCCAATATTTCGGTCTTAGTAGGGCTGCCATCGGTGTTGAGATATCCCGTTTCTGGATTACCTGCAGGCCATCGTTGAGGCTTGAAATTTCTACTGTAAAAATACTGCCCTGCCACAATAGCTCGTACAGGATAGCCTTGGTCGTTTTCGCGACCGATGTCATGTCGTTCTTTTCCGATGACCATAAAGTTTCTTTTTTTGGGATGGGAAAGTTCGTTGAAAACCGCCCTCCAACTGATCCCCGAAAAAGCTGCCATTGGGTGCTGGTTGGAGGCGATACCAGCCAAATCTAAAAAAGTCGGTGCAAAATCAGAAAAGCTGAAATAATCCTGAATCACCCTACCGGGGTTCTTGATCCCTCGACCCCATCGAATGGCCAAGGGCAAACGATGATCAAAAGGATAGACTTGCCCTTTTACTCTTGGGAAAGGCATCCCATTGTCTGAAGTGACCACGATGATAGTGTTTTCGAGCAGTTTCCTTTTTTCTAATTCGAGTATGATTTCAACCAAATGACGATCAAAATGCTCTATCTCAAAGGCGTAATCCAACATATCGTTTCGAATGACATCGCTTTTTGGCCAAAAATCCGGAATGTCTTCGATCTCTTGGGTGTCTTTTCCTCCCTTTTGTACTCCGGCTCCGTACTCATAGGCTCTGTGGGGTTCATGTCCCCCTACCCAAAAAAAGAAAGGTTGATTCTCGGCCTTTTCGTCCAAAAAAACTTTAAAATTCTCGGCGTAGTCCACATTGCTGATGAATGATGCCGGCGGTAACAATTTTTTCTCACTGTAAGCCTTTCCGATCAATGCTCTTGGTTGCCCATTTTTTCGGGCTACTCCGGGTGCCCATCCCTTTCCGGTAAAACCGGTTTTATAGCCGTTTTCTAGTAGCACTTCGGGAAAAGTGATTAATTTTTCTGGAAAAAAGGGCACGTGGTTGGTCGCTTCCTCCAACAGCCAACTGTCTCTACCGGTCAAAACTGTTGCTCGAGAGGGCGAACATTTGGCATTGGTGGTGAAAGCATTTGTAAACAAGAGTCCCTCTTGGGCGACCCGGTCAAAACCCGGCGTCTTGATCCATGTAGTACCATAGATACCTGCATGAGGGAAAGACTGATCATCAGCGATTACAAAAAGAATATTGGGGGGTCGGTCAGTCAGATTCTGGCATCCCAAATGAAATAGAATCCAAGAAAATAAAAACAAAAAGGAGATTTTATTCATGATAGAATTTATTTTTAATTATCAGGAAAGTAGATCATGTACAACATGGCCGTGAACATCTGTCAGTCTAAATCGTCTGCCTTGGTGTTTGAACGTCAACCTTTCATGGTTGATCCCGGTGAGGTGAAGGAGTGTGGCTTGAAAATCATGAACATGAACGGGATTTTCAACAACATTGTAGCTAAAGTCGTCTGTTTGACCATAGACAAAACCTTTTTTGACCCCGGCACCGGCCATCCACATGGTAAAACAACCGGGGTGGTGATCTCTACCATAGTTTTGGGCAGTAAGCCTACCTTGTGAAAAACTGGTTCTTCCAAACTCCCCTCCCCAAATGACCAAGGTGTCTTCCAAGAGCCCCCTTTGTTTAAGATCCAGAATCAAAGCCGCAGTAGCCTGATCGGTGTCTTGAGCTTGTTTCTTGATTTGGGAGGGGAGGTTGCCGTGTTGATCCCAGCCAGTATGGTAAAGCTGAATAAACTTCACATCTCTTTCTGCAAGCCTTCTGGCTTGAAGACA
>CAZGUB010000117.1:0-4478 GCA_964528935.1 uncultured Flavobacteriaceae bacterium
ATCCGTAACTCATTGTTTGACATAAAGTTGCGGATTATTTATAAAGGCTACTTTTCCTAAAAGATTTATATATCAGATTACTTTGAGTACAAAATTAAAATGGATGTGATAGAGTTTTATTCGAGCATCGACTTCAGATTTCTTATCAATTAAAACAGTAAATGACGAATTTGTAATTTTTTGAAGCTTTATATTCAATTTATCAATCGTTTCTAATTTTCTTTTATAATTACTGGCTCGGCTTAAGCTCATATCGAAAATCAATTCATCTATAAACTTTGATTCCACCATTTTTTTATCGACCAACAATTCTAAAATAGTTTTTTCAAGCAGTGTTATTTCTATTTTATTGTATTTAAATTTAAGCGTTGTTTTTTGGAGTCTTATTGTACTACTTTGCTGCCATTTAAGAAATGCAAAAATTGCAATCAAGAGTGCAAATAGTATTGAGATTATAATATAGCTGGGGGTTGAATCTTTTATCAATAAAGTTTCTTTTTCATTTGTTTCATAGAGAAATAAGTCCAGCGGAAAAACATTTAAAAAAACACGATTATTTTGATCAGAAAAAAAGACCAGTTTATCGGAGTAAGCATAGATTTGATATTTATTAGAAATCTTTGTGTTTAGGCTGTTATTGAAAAATTTCTTAACGGTAAAGTCTTCAAAATCAATTTCTAAAATAGACCGATCTTTTTTGAGTAGTAAAAATTTATCCAAATCATTTTGAATAATACTGGCTCCCTGAAATGAAAATTTAATTTCACCTATCGTTTTAAAACTAGAATCTGAAAAGTCAAACTGATCAATCGTGTTGTCTTTTAGGTCAATTTGTGGACTTGTTTTAGATAAATAATGCCCACCAATAAAATAGGCTTTATTTTGATAAGTAAGGGACAAATGATCGATTCTTCCTTTCCCTAGGTCTTGATATAATTCCCACTGATTCGTATTTAGGTCATAATATAACAACTTATCAAAAACGGTCCAGTATCCATAACCCCCGTAGCGGAATATGGTGTCATTATGTGTAAAAAAACTGGAACCTATTAAATAATTACTGATAACTGATTGATCAATTCGTTCAATTTTGGATTCCATGTCAAGGTAAACTTCTCCTGAGCCGTTTTTAAAGAAATAGGTCTTTGCATTTACTTTTTTAATATAAAATCTGTTTTTTTCAAAATCAAAATAATCGATATCTCTTATTTTGATGGTGAGAGAGTCAAGTTCTATTGAATAGATTTTATCATTAGAAAACAGGGTAAGTCTATTCTGGCTCTCATCAAGAGAAGAAAAACTGAACTCAGGAAGCTCAATGATCTGTTGACTCCAAGTAAAAATACTTGCAAAAAAAATAAGTATATACCTATTCATACCTATTGTAAACCTATTAATTTAATTTTAAATTTATAGATAAAGTTTTTTTTATATGCAAAATACTTTGAATAATAAACAGGGCGTTCAAAAAAAACCTCCAATCGATCTTGTGGAGTTGTTTTACAAAGAAAAAATAGATTTAGATAATTATTTTAATAAAAGTAGAATAAGCAAATCGAAAATAGTCCAGGATTTTAGTCTGGAACCCTATAACGGAGAATTAAACTTACAACAAAAATCCCATTTACTAAGAAGGTCATTAATTGGTGTATCAAATCGCCATTTAGAAGACATTAATAATTTGTCCTTTGATGATTTATTTGAAAAGCTATTTTCTGAAGAGACATTTTCTGAACCCACTAATAATTATTATTTCACCAGAACGAACGAAGATTGGAATGAAATTTATGGAAGAGATGATGTAGCTCCGGGAGAAGTTTATATTAATAATGCTTCCACACAGAGAAATGAAAACGGTGAATATGAAAACGGGGACTGGGTAAGAAGAGAATGCTTACAGCATCATATTATTTACAATATCTATAGTCAAAAGACTTCAATTCACTGGAAACTTTTTATGTTTCTTCACAATTTGGTTCCAACTGATGGTGGCCAAGGGATAGATAATAAGGGACTCTGGAATTATTATAAATTAATATTTGACTCCTGTTTTGACAGCTATAAAGATTTCATCTATAACATCACCCTTAATCCTGCAATGTTAATTTATCTTAACCTAAATGCGAGTCAAAAAGAAACTCCTGATGAAAACTATGCAAGAGAAGTTCAAGAGCTCTTTACAGTAGGAAAGAGACCTTTCTCAATGTTTACAGAAGAAGATGTCCGAGAAGCAGCTAGGCTTCTTGTAGGCTTTAATGTAAACTATGAAACTTTATTTATAGATGGAGAAGTAACACATAATGTAAATGAGTGGAATCATGATACAGGAGACAAACAATTTTCTTCATTCTATGGGAATAAAAAAATTTTAGGAAGGGATACACAACAAGGAATGCTTGAGGAATTAAGCGAGTTTGTAGATATGCTCTTTTATCCTGCTCAAGCAAAACTATATATAGCCAGAAGACTTTATCAATTTTTTGTAAATCCTCTAGTTAGTGATGAAATTGAAAGTAAAGTAATACAGCCTTTATCAGAAATTTTTGAAAGTAAGAATTACAACTTAGCTGAAACCCTTAAAGTATTACTTAAAAGCAAACATTTTTTTGATGAAGCTAATTTTTATTCAATGATCAAATCCCCTTATGACTATGTAATAGGGCTCTATAAAGAATTAAATATTTTTGAAGGGATCATCAGAAATTATAATGATGAAGAAAATGGAACTTTTTCTATACCTGAGAGGTTGTCTAATCTAGAAGTTAGAAAATTCTATTTTGGTGGACCTACAAGATGGAGAGTTAGAGAAATGGGTATGGAGCTGGGCCATCCCCCTAGTGTTTCTGGATGGCCACCTTATTACCAATCTCCTGTATATGATATGTTTTGGATAAATAGTGTCACGCTGACTTCAAAAATCCAGACTGTTGAAGAGGCATGTTGGTGGGGAATATGGATGGATGAAGGATATAATTTAACCTGTGATAAACTTCAATATTTGTTAACTTATGAGAATAATGAAGATATAGACGCTTTGATAGATGAAATGTCTGATCGATTACTTTGTAGTGCAATTTCCTCTTCGGATAGGCAAAGTATAATTTCATATTCATTTAATGGCGCCAATAAAAGTCATTGGACAGATCTAGTCCAAGAATATAAAATGGGAAATTCCAACGTTAAATGGGAAATCGAAAACATATTTATCAATATAATGACTCGAATTTTTTCTCTAGGAGAATACAATCTATTTTAAGATATGAAAAGAAGAGATTTTTTACATAATTTGGCGCATGCGTCTGTATTGCCTTCTATATATGGATCATTAGGGTTTACTAATATTGATTTCCAAAAATTTTTAACCAACCCCAATTCTAGAAAGAAATTAATTCTTATCAGACTAGATGGTGGAAATGATGGATTGAATACACTTATCCCAATGAATAAGTACAGTGAACTAACTAATGTTAGACCCCATGTACTATTACCAGAGAATAAAATCATTCAATTAAGTAGAAATGATTTGGGACTTCATCCTGAGTTAGGGACTTTTAAATCACTTTTTGAAGAAAATCGTTTAAAAATTATTCAAAATGTAGGGTATGAGACTCCTGATTTTTCTCATTTCCGTTCTATGGATATTTGGCATTCAGCATCAGATTCCAATCAGTATTTAACGAGTGGTTGGATTGGGAGATATATTGAAAATTTACACCCCACTTACCCCGAACAATATCCGACTGAACAATTTCCGCATCCATTAGCAGTAGAATTGGGGCAGTCGTCTATACTTTCTACTGGACTTAATAGTGTTACTAGTTATACTTCTAATAATCCTACTAATTATAGAGAAATTATTGGAAATTTTGACAATTCTTATCCAGATGATAATATTGGAAAAAAATTAAAATTTATACAAATTATCACAAGGCAATCTAATATATATGGTGAAGCCTTGAGATCATCATTTGAGAGCGGTAATAATTATGATCAATATCCAAATTCAGATCTTGGAAGGCAGTTACATGTTGCATCTAGTTTAATCAAAGGTGGATTAGAGTCCAAAATTTATATTGCTAGTTTAGGAGGTTTTGACACACACGAAAAACAAGTAGATCAAAGTGATACTTCTAAAGGAGAACATTCTAATTTGATGAAAGATTTAAACAATTCAATTGGCGCTCTTTTTAATGATTTAGATCAAAATTCTCAAAGTGAAGATATTTTGGTTATGACTTTTTCAGAATTTGGAAGAACAATTGTATCTAATGGCTCCTATGGAACTGATCACGGCACAGCCGCACCACTTTTTATTTTTGGTAATAAAGTTGATTTTAGTATTAGTGGTAAAAATCCTGATATACCCCAAAATGCTGAATGGCAAGATAATTTAGAGGCTGAATTTGACTTCAGACAAGTATACTACTCCGTCATCAAACAATGGCTAGGGGGAAATGAAGATACAGCAGAGAATGTTT
>CAZGUB010000118.1:0-4466 GCA_964528935.1 uncultured Flavobacteriaceae bacterium
ACCCTTTGGATATTGTTCAAACACACTTTCTACCATTTCAAGTTTTTCAAATTTGCAATGAACATTGTTCAGCAAAGAAAGTTCATTGGTTTCTGAACCACTTGGTGTTCCATCATCTCTTGAACAAAATAGACGACTCCATAGCCGGTTGCCTCAGGTCTGATCAGCGATCCTCCCCAAGAAATCCCTTTTCCGGTCAATACTCCTGTAAATTCATTTTTTAATCTTTTGTACTGTCCAAACATATACCCGATTTCTCTACTCCCTACTCCAATATCTCCGGCGGGGATATCGCGATTGGGTCCAATGTGGCGAAACAATTCTGTCATAAAGCTTTGGCAGAAACGCATTACTTCGGTATCCGTTTTTCCTTTGGGGTCAAAATCCGACCCTCCTTTTCCTCCTCCCATTGGAAGGGTGGTTAGGCTGTTTTTAAAAATCTGTTCGAAGGCCAAAAACTTCAACACACTAAGGTTCACACTGGGGTGAAAACGCAAACCTCCTTTGTAGGGGCCGATGGCCGAATTCATCTCGATTCTGTAACCTCGGTTCACCTGAATTTCTTCGTTGTCATCGATCCAAGCTACCCGGAAGGAGACCACGCGTTCGGGTTCTACCATTCGCAAGAGGATGTTCTGACCGTAGTACACATCGTTTTTTACGATATAAGGAATGACCGTTTCGGCAACTTCGGTCACGGCTTGCATGAATTCCGGTTCATTTTGATTTCTTCTGTTGACTTCTGCCAAGAAATCTTGGATTACTTTATCCATGAGAATTGATTTATGATCTATTAAAAATACGTTTTAAATGTATATGTAGTGAAATTTTAACCAAAAAGCGCAGTAACTAAGGCTTCAATTTTCGAAACGGCCAGGACTTTGATGGATGAATCGGGTTTGGGAGTTTTCGCAAATTTTGAAATGACAATGGTTTCAAATCCCAATTTTGTAGCCTCTTGGATGCGTTGCTCGGTTTTGGGCACGGGTCTGATTTCGCCCGAAAGGCCTACCTCTGCTGCAAAACAAATATTTTCTGACACATCGATATCGTGGTAACTGGACAAAATGGCGACTACCACTGCCAGATCTATGGCGGGATCGGCGATATTGATGCCGCCGGTGATGTTGATAAACACATCTTTGGTGCCCAAGGCAAAGCCGGCTCTTTTTTCTAACACTGCCAGTAGCATATTGAGCCTTTTGGTGTGGTATCCTGTGGTGGTTCTTTGTGGGGTTCCATAAACAGCGGTACTCACCAGTGCCTGAATCTCAATCATTAGGGGACGTATGCCTTCTATGGTTGCGGCGATGGCGTGGCCACTGAGTTTTTCGTCTTTTTCCGAAATCAGGAGTTCGCTGGGGTTGCTTACAGCCCTCAAACCTTGGGACTGCATTTCGTATATTCCTATTTCGGAAGTGGCACCAAAACGATTTTTTTGGGTTCTGAGGATGCGATAGATGTGGTTGCGGTCGCCCTCAAATTGAAGCACTACATCTACCATATGTTCCAAAATTTTGGGTCCCGCAATTTGTCCGTCTTTGGTAATGTGGCCCACCAAAAAGACAGGGATGTGGGTTTCTTTAGCAAATCGTATAAATTCTGCGGTACACTCTTTGATTTGAGAGACACTGCCAGGGCTACTTTCAATATGGTCGGTATGAAGGGTTTGAACGGAATCGATAATGACCAATTCGGGAGCCAAGGTTTCGATGTGGGAAAAAATATTTTGGGTTTTGGTTTCGCTCAACACAAAACATTGGTCGGCGAGTGCCTTCATTCGATCGGCTCGAATTTTGATCTGTTGTTGGCTTTCTTCACCCGATACGTAGAGGACTTTACAACCCAAGGTCATGGCAATTTGCAGCAAAAGGGTAGATTTTCCGATGCCGGGTTCTCCTCCCAAGAGCATGAGGGCTCCCGGGATGATTCCACCGCCCAGCACTCGATTCAGTTCGGCATCGCCGGTGTTGATTCTGGTCTCGGTAGTGATTTCAATTTCCTTGATCCTCAAGGGTTTTGAGGGCGTGATGGTTCTTTTATCACTTTTCCAATCTTTTTTATCGGGTTTTTGGATTACCTCTTCGATCAAAGTATTCCATTGTCTACAAGATTTGCATTGGCCCTGCCACTGGGGGTGTTGGGCACCACAATTTTGGCAAAAAAAAGAAGTTTTGATCTTGCTCATAAAAACGTTTGTGGCAGTGGGGTTTTACTGTTGGCGATTTACCAAAGGTAAAGCAAAAAATGCTAGTGCACCAAAAGTGATTACCATCAGGGTCTGGCAGCTCCACATGATCCAACCAAAAGCCAAACTGGATTCTTTGGAAATTTCGAAAACTATCAAAACCAAGGAAACAGTATAAGGATAGACACCGATAGCGCCGTTGGTGGCAGAGATTGAAAGGCCTCCTACCACAAAGGCGGGGATTAGGGCGTTTAGTCCCAAATCAACGGTTTCCGGAATGGCAAATTTTATGATCCAAAACATCATGAAATACATTGACCATATAAAGAGGGTGTGCCCTACAAAAAACCCCTTTTTTTTCATTTTTGTCAGGGTGGAGATACCCTCCCAAATTCCTTTAAGAAAAACACTTATTTTGACGATGACCGGATGGGTGGATTGCAATAGTATTTTTCTCAGCCCGAAAAAGACGAATATTCCTACTGTCAATCCCACCAGAATTTGATAAGGCTGAAGGTGTTCAAGTTTTAAAGCATTGGCGATCAATTCGTATTGTAGGCCAAGGGCTAACGACACAAAACCCGTCAACATCAATAGATCTACTGCTCGTTCGGCGATGATTGTTCCAAAGGCTTTTTGAAAGGGGATGTTTTCGTATCGATCCATGGCGGTAGCTCGGAGTAATTCGCCCGACCTGGGGATTCCCAAATTGGAAAGGTAACCAATCAAGACCGCCAAAGTCGAATTGATAATTTTGGGTCGATAGCCCAAAGGGTTTAGTAAATATTGCCATCTAAAGGCACGGGAGAGATGACTGAGGATTCCAAAAAAAGCAGAGAGTAAAACATAACGGTAGTCTGCATTTTTGATGTATTTTATGATGTTGCTTCTGTCTTCGGGACTGGTGTTTTGATAGCTCAGATAGATGAAAAAAATCCCGATGGCCAGTGGGACGATTTTTTTAGATAACGAAAGGACTTTTTTCAAAGCTTTAGGTTAGGCGGTTGGTGCTTTCGTCGGGAAAAATGAGGGTGGGTTTAAAGTTTTTGGCCTTTTCAAACTCCATTTGTGCATATCCGATGATGATCACGATATCTCCTTTTTGAACCTTTCGGGCTGCCGGCCCGTTGAGGGTAACCTCACCGGTACCTCTTTTGCCTTCAATGACATAGGTCTCCAAGCGTTCGCCATTGTTGATGTTTACAACATGGACTTTTTCGCCGACCAACAAATTTGCGGCATCGATCAGGTCGCGATCAATGGTGATGCTTCCGATGTAGTTCAGGTCGGCATCGGTGACCTTCACCCTGTGGATTTTCGATTTGATGACTTCTATTAGCACGGGGCAAATTTAGTGATTTAAGACATATCCAAATTGTCAATGAGCCTTATTTTTCCTAAAAAGGCGGCTATAAAAGCCCTACCCCGACCGATGGGTTCCTCCGGGGGGAGCTCTTGAAGTGTTTCTGGGTTTGCAATTGAGAAATAATCCAATCTCAAATCGCTGGTGGCTTCGAATTGGTCAGCGACCAGAGCTTTGATTTGACGGTAGGGAATTTTTTTTGCTTGATTTTTTGCCAAGTGCAAGGCTTGATGCAGCTTTGGAGCTAATGCCCTTTGGGAAGGATTAAGCAGACGGTTCCTTGAGCTCATGGCCAGCCCATCGCTTTCTCTAACGGTGGGACAACCGATAATTTTGGTTTTCAATTGCAGGGAGCTTACCAAATGACGTATGATACATAGTTGTTGGAAATCTTTTTCTCCAAAATAGGTATGGTCGGGGTCAAAAGTTGTCAGAAAATATTCTACGACAGTAGCAACCCCTTGAAAATGTCCGGCTCTTTTTTCGCCCTCCATAACCGAGTCCAAGCCTCCTAAGTCGTAGGGCTTGGAATGGATTTGACTTCCATAGACATCATTGATGCCGGGGGCATATACAATCAAGCCCTCTCCAAGCTTTTCAATTTCCGAAAGATCTGAAGCCAAGTCTGTAGGATAGTTTTCCAGATCGTTTTTGTTATCGAACTGGGTGGGGTTGATGAATATGGTGACCAAAGTGATTTGATTTTCAGTGGTGGATTTTTCGATGAGAGACAAATGTCCAGCATGAAGTGCCCCCATGGTCGGAACCATCCCCAAGGGGCGGTTGCAAGTCGATAGATATTCGACACAGGATTGGGCAGTATCAAAAACTTTCATGGGGATCCCATTTGAGTGCGTAAAGATACAGAATTCGCCATATTCCGTATAATTTTTGTAGTTTTGCTGAACCTGATTT